>JABWCM010000174.1 GCA_013360285.1 Myxococcales bacterium | reverse complement strand
TGTGGTGGCGGTACGTGCAATGGAACCAATATCAGTTGCAATGACAACAACGTATGCACTGCCGACAGTTGCAATCCCGCAACGGGATGTGTTTACACGCCGGCCGCAGGCGCATGTAACGATGGAAGTGCCTGTACCAACAACGATACATGTAACAATGGCACCTGTACCGGCAGCGCAATTACCTGCGTCGATGGCAATATCTGCACCGACGACGGGTGTAACCCGGCTACCGGTTGTATTTTCACGAACAACACCGCAACCTGTGACGACAACAGTCTGTGCACAACAAACGATAAATGCGCCGGCGGAAGCTGTGGCGGAACGACCGTAGTCTGCAACGATAATGACGCATGTACGGCAGATTCATGTAATGCCGGAACAGGGTGTGTATTCACAGACGTCAGTGCCGATTGTGATGATGATAACACATGTACAACAGACAGTTGCGATACCTTTGCCGGCTGCATCAATACTCCGATACCAGGCGATTGCGACGATGAGAACGCGTGTACTGAAAACGATACTTGCGACAACGGTTTATGTGTAGGATCCGGTGTTACGTGTAATGATGACAATCAATGCACGGTGGATTCGTGCCACCCACTGGTAGGATGTGTGTTCGGAGGAACCGATTTTGTCGAAGATTTCGAAACCGGTGCGGACGGCTGGACCACAACATCGGTAAGTGGTGCGAACACTTGGACACTTAAAAACAGCTCCGCAGGCTTAACCCCGGCAACATTTCCGTCGACGGCCTACGGAGTGACCAATAATGGCGATGCTGCCGGCAACGAACATAGCGCTCTTGTGTCCCCCGTCTTTAACTTAACGGGTGGTGGTGAACTGAAGTTCGACTCGTTCGTTGCCAATGAAAACCCACCGTTTGATACCGAGACTGTGGAGGTTTCTTATAACGGCGGAACCAGTTGGGAAGTCCTTGTTGGAGCAAGTGATGCGGGTTGGCTCAATCAGGGTACCTGGACAGCGTTTACCGTTCCCGTTCCCAGCAACAAAGGCACCGTCAACACACGATTCCGGTTCGTGTTCAACACGGTGGATGCATGCTGCGGGGATCCGACTGTCATCGGTTGGTTTGTCGACAACGTACAGATAAAGTCATTCGGTGGTAATCTCGATTGCGACGACAACAACGCGTGTACCACGGACTCCTGTGATTCGGAGACGGGTTGCACACACGTGTCCATTACGTGTAACGACGACAACGGGTGCACCAACGACTCGTGTGCTCCTGCAACAGGATGTGTCTACACACCCAATACCGCTGGCTGTAATGACAACAATGCATGCACCGGATCGGATGTTTGCGCAAATGGCACGTGCAAAGGTACGACCATATCATGTAACGACAATGACCTATGCACCGAAGACAGTTGTGACCCGTCTTCGGGGTGTACAAACACGTTCATAACGTGTGACGATTCCAACGCATGTACCGACGATGGCTGCGATCCCATTGCCGGGTGTCTGCATGCCAACAATACGAGTCCATGTAACGACGGAAGTGTCTGCACCACGAACGACATATGCTCGGCCGGCACGTGTGGTGGGACAACTATTTCCTGCACCGATGGCGATGGGTGCACCATCGACAGTTGTGATCCTGTCACCGGCTGCCATCACGTTGCGGTTGACTGTGATGACGACAACGTATGTACCCTGGACTCCTGTGCGAATGGCCAGTGCCAATACGAACCCAGCTTCGATCCCGCTGATTTAGCCATGGCCTACAACGAAAACTTCGGGACCGGCGGTTCATCGGCTGGGTTTGCGTTCGTTGGCAACAATCCTGGCTCTAAATGGCAGGTATTTACCGGCGGAAAATCGGTCAGCGCTCCGGCTGCGTTATATTACGGAAATACCACTAAGTTAAGCTTTGATGATGGACCATCCCAGGGCACGGCAATGTCACCCCCGATCATGCTGGTTGACGCGATTGGAAACGAATTGACTTTCTGGCTGTACATGGACACAGAATCCGGAAACACTTGGGACATGTTAACTTTAGAAGCTATTGTTGGAAACACCCCCACCGTAATTTGGACCAAAGCACAATACGAAGCTGGCGGCGCCTACAAAGTGTATCGCAAACAAACGGTCAATCTTGACGCCTTCCAAGGCCAGACCATTGCCCTTCGGTTTGTTTTTAACACCGTTGACGGCGTCGCAAACACCGGCGAAGGGGTCTACATTGACGACATCGCGGTACAAGTTCCCTGTGCGGCATTGGATGGGGACAACGACGGACTCGCGGATGTATGGGAAACGATTTACAACACCAATCCTGCGTTACCAGATACCGATGGGGATGGGTTGCTCGACGGCTTTGAAGTTGAATTCGGGTTCAATCCGCTGGCCACCGGTGATCAAAACGGCGACCCCGACAACGATGGATTGAACAACCTTGGCGAACAAACTGCAAAAACCAACCCACAAGTGAACGACTCAGATAACGACGGATTGCTTGACGGTGAGGAGGTGTTGACCTACAGCACCGATCCGTTGCTCGCCGACACGGACTCCGATTTGTTATCAGATGGGATTGAAGTGAACGACATTTCGTCCGATCCGACCGACCCCGACACGGACGCAGGTGGGCGAACTGATGGAGAAGAGGTGCTGCTGGACGGCACCAATCCGCTCAACGGGGCCGACGATGCCATTTGCGGGAATAATATCTGCAATCTTACCGAAAATTGTGTGTTATGTCCGGACGACTGTGGCGCCTGCGACGAATGCGACGCACCAACTTGCGACGACGGCTCCAAAACGACGTACGCAGGTGGGCCTAGCACTTCGGCCTGCAGCCAACATTCCGGTAACGAGGCGGCATGCGAGGCGGCATACCATCAAGGAAACAAAGGCGTTTACACCTGCTTTTATGACGAAGTGACAGACGATTGTCGTGGTTGTGGCCCTTACAACGCCAACGCCGGCAATTGTATAGACAGTTGTGGAGACGTGGCAGAGTGTCCCGGAGATCCGACCCGCACCACGTATGTGGGCGGCCCCTACGGGCAGGTTTGTCAAATGTTTGACGGCAACCAGACCGGATGCGAATCCGCGTATCATCACGGCTGGGAAGGCAAACCCACGTCTTGTTTCTTTGACGCGGATACAGGTGCCTGCCGCGGTTGCGGCGCATACAATCAAGGGTCTGGTGCATGCACCAACACATGCGCCGTTGCTCCGGCTTGTGCAGGCGACGCCGCCCGCACCGACTACTTAGGTGGACCAAGTGGGTCAACGTGCCACACCTACGACGGTGACGCTGTAGGATGTGCCATGGCCTATGCGACCACCACGCACAACGGCTTGCCACAAGTCTCATCCTGCACTTACAACACGGTAACCGGTACATGTAGCGCCTGCGGATACTCCGCAGAGTTATCCGGCATGTGTGTCAACACGTGCACACCGATGTGCTTATTACCGTAAACTTAGAGGATGTCAGCGGAAATAAGGGAGTGTCCCTGGTCGGGTTGATTTTGAGCCGAATTGTCCGAGACCGGACTGAGGAATATCGAGAATGTTCCCCACGGACGGGACTGGACAAATCGGCCAAAAACAGCCGATGGTGGGACGTTTATCTCTTTCCGCTGACCCTCTCAACATTCACTGCCACGACTCACGTAGACGAACGCGAGACAAGGAGTAGCTCTTGCAAAACCGCACCGTCGGGATCGTATCCGTCAGCTTGTTTCTAGTCGCCGGAGCCGCCGGCTGGTGGGTAGGCCGCAGCACATCGTCGGTTATTGCTCCGGCTTCTAATCCAGACTCAACGATTCCTGAATCTGGATTAACTCAGCCAATTTCAGCGGCGCCGTCTCCTCCCAACCACGTTAAGTTACCTCCTCCTCCAACCGACAAAGTGGTCCATGGGGGAAAGTTGCCCGGCCCAAACACGGAAGATGGAATTCGTGTGCTGTTTGACGGACAACGATACCCTACACCGCTGGTGATAACGCCGGTGGAACAACCAGTTTGGGATAAATCGACTCCTGAGGCCAGTTATGCCGGTATTTATTCGGCGAACAGGACTGGCTCAACAGAATGGATGTTGGCCACTTTTGACACCACATCACGCGCGACAGTCAAAGCGGCCATGACAGCAGAAGCGTTGGCGAACAACGCAAAGATTTTCGCAATGATCGTGGAAGAAAAGTTGGTGGAGCGGATCGAATACGGTAATTATGTCATTCTGATCAACGTATCGACCCTGGAAAACGGGCAAACAGTACCATCGATCAATCCGATGAAAAAAACGGCCGAAGGTTGGTTGTTGACCAACGACTTGGAAAACGATCCTATATTACCGTTGCTGCTTGTACTGGCCACTGAACAATATCGAAAAAAATAACTACCGGTACCTGATCGCGGCGCTGGAGTTGCCCGGCAACAAAAACGGTTCAACCAACCAGACCGACACACAAAACCGTCGTGAACGTAACGCCGTGAGCCGAAACCGCACACACGAACCAACTGTTGAACGCCAAACCCGATACGGCCGCCTACAATCTTCCGGAGCGTCCGATGACACCAGCCCGCATTTCTCACCTGTCTTCGCCTACGACCACCGACACGCCGGCAAATCCTGGTCGTGCTCCTTCCGGCGTGCTCAAAAGACAAAACGCCTGCTTCCGCGAGCCGAACGTCTGCGGCCCTAGAATTTGCCCGCGATTCGGCGGTCTCGCCGCAAACCCTCATAAGAAATCCGGGTTAGGTTATCGGGTTGCCGCCCTTTTCCTGCTGGTCGGTTTGGCGCATTGTTCCGACTCCCAAACACAAACCCCGAACCAAACGAACGCTGACACGACGGAAGCAACCGGCTTGGACATCGTACTGGTTGCATTTCCCGAAACCGATTCTGCGAATGAAATATCGGACAGCAACTCCGGCCAGACCGACACCGACACGGCAGCCATGATGTCCCGTGATAGCAGGGAGGAAATCCAACCATTCGATGTCCAGATAACTGCCGACAACCACGGCGGCATGGACACCGGTCCGTTGGAGCAAGATACGGCTTCAGCTACGGATATCGTCACCGATTCCATCGAACCAATCGACGACGTCGGACCAATACCACCGCCGCTTCACCCGCGAATAACGGAATTCCTCGCAAAAAATGATTCCACTTTGGCCGACTGGGAAGGAGATTTTTCTGACTGGATCGAAATCTGGAATCCTCACAACGAACCGATTTTGCTTGGTGGATATCGACTTACCGACGATTTGGATGGCACCGATCCGTGGATATTCCCCGAAATCACTCTGGAACCAGGAGCGTATCTTGTCATTTTCGCTTCCGCTAAGAGTCCTCCCGAAGGCGTTAAAGAACTTCATGCGTCATTTAAATTAAGCGGAGATGGGGACACGCTGGCGCTGATTGCTCCGAACGGCGAAGTTGTTCAACACATCAAGAACTTTCCAATCCAACTGGACGACATCAGTTACGGACACCCGACCGTGATACAAAGCACGCCGTTGGTCGCGGAAGGAAACGTGGGATATTACTGGGTGCCATCCACATCACCTGCACCTTCCGACTGGATGATGCCCACGTTTGTTCCGCCTTTACCTCCCTGGCAAACAGGGGCTCTGCCGTTTGGCATGTCCAACCAGGAATCATCGGTTCCCCCTACCGTCCTAGCCGACGCCCAGTTGGACTTTTCCGGCAACCAAGGAAAAGGCGGTTGGTATTACGGATACTGGGATGGAGGAAAAGACGCCAACGGGATTTATCAGCCATCTGAATTTATTCCGTTTCCCAACACAGAAGGGCCGTTTGGCCTGTCAAATTATTGGACCGGATCGACTTGGGATTGGCCCAACGGAAACCCGCCATGGACCGAAATCTCGCAAACGGGAGGCCACCCGAACGGCACAACCACTGGGGTTTGGCACTGGGCTATCCGGCGGTGGATCAGCCCGGCGTTCGGGAGTTATTATATTAGTGGAGCGGCGTCTAATCCAAGTGAAAACGGAGACGGGACTATCTGTCGTATTCTCCAGAACGGCCAGGAAATCGGCGCATTCCACGTCGACGGAACGAGCATACCCTATAACCTTCCTATCGATCTGCTTGTAGGAGATATCATCGATTTTGTCATCGACCCAGGCCCAGCGAAAAACGACTATAACGACGGAACTTCGTTCAGCGCAAAAATCCACCATCCAGGCTCGGTGCCCAAAGTCCCACCTACGTCTGTGCTTGGAACCCCGGTCGCCGACACGATCGCGGACTGGTCTGTTACGGGTACGCAAGGTGAAAAAAATTGGTGGTATGGGTATTACAATCGTGGTCAGGATTCGGATGCAACTTACCAATCAACCGATTTCATTACGTTCCCCCACAGTGGTGGAGGGTATGGCCCCGACAATTTCTGGACTTCGACCGAGTGGGATTGGTTTCAGGGAAATCCACCGTGGACCTACATCGGCAAAACGGGTACCCATCCCAACAGCTTTAACAACAAAGGTGGTGAGCAGTGGACTATCCGCCGTTACGTGGCCGAGATAGACGGTGACTTGGTTATCGAGTGGACTCTTGCGAAGGACAATCCGAATGGCGCGGGTGTTACCGGTCATATTTTTCACAACGGAGACCAACGCGATACTGCCACCATACCCGGTGCAGCAACCGGAGGCATCATGCGAACCGTCGTGTTGACAGGGGTTCACAAGGGAGACTTGATCGATATCGCACATGACCCACTTGGCATTGGGGGAGATCCATATGATGGCTGGGACGGTTCCAATATGACCGCTAAAATTTGGTCGGTACCCAATTTAAGTGAATTGGCAGCAACGGATTTATCACAGGATTTCGTCAACGGTGGAACATCGGTTCTTGTACGAATTCCTTTTGACGTAGAAGATCCGTCTGTTTTTAACCACCTTATGTTACACGTGCAGTACGACGACGGGTTTGCGGCGTACCTCAACGGTCACATCGTAGCCCAAAGCAACGTGCCGGAAGACCTCAGCAGCCAATCAGCAGCATTATCCGATCACCCCTTTGGCGAAATTCTGTTCACTCAACCAATCGATGCCGACAATGCATTAGGATTTCTCAACCAGGGTGACAACCTGTTGGCATTCGCGATACTCAACGCCACAGACGATCCGACAACCATTTATCTTAGCGCGCACTTAGAGGGCCGAACAACTTCCGTCGACACATTGGCCGCAACTTATCTCTCCAAACCAACGCCGGGAGAGGAGAATGCACCGGCTATCACGACATTGGGGCCGGTGATTCAGAAGTTGACTCGGGACGTTCTTTTCGAACCGACCGATCCCATATTGGTAACCACGAAATTGGTTCCCATTTCTGCCGCCGTCAGCACGGTTACGCTTCATTACCGCACCATGTTCGATGCAGAGCAGTCGTTGCAGATGACCGACGACGGGCAAGGCACAGATGCGGTGGCCAACGACGGAACTTATTCCGCTACCATTCCAGCGAACACAGCATTACCCGGCCAACTTGTACGCTGGTATGTGACCGCTACCGATGAACTAGGTAATAGTAGCCGCGAACCTGCGTTTTTGGACCCGACGAACTCCGAAGAATACGTGGGTGGGCTTGCTAACAACCCTGGCGTTGTATCTAACTTACCGGTGTTCTACTGGTTTGTGCAAAACCTGTCCGCCGCGAACAGCGACGCCGGAACTCGGGGTGGATTGTGGTATGGCAAAGAGTACTACGACAACATTTTTTTTGACCTCCATGGTCAATCGACCAAGGGGTTTCCGAAAAAAAGCTACAATATCGATTTTAATTCCACTCATCGATTCAGTTTGTCGCCCGATCTGAAACGAATGAAAGATATTAACTGGCTGACAAACTATGCAGACAAATCAAAAGTGCGGAATACGTTATCTTACGAAACTTTTGCCGCCGTTGGCAGCGCATGGCATCTGGCGTTTCCCATTCGGGTCGAATTGAACGGAAACTTCTTTGGTTTATACGATTTTGTTGAAGATGCCGACAATGTCTGGCTTGAACGGCTCGGTCTCGATCCCGACGGCGCCCTCTACAAAATGTACGACACGTTGTCGAATGTTTCCGCAGGCGAAAAAAAGACCCGTAAACAAGAAGACAAATCCGACCTACAAGCACTCATTGATGGAGCAAAACTACCCGCCGACCAATGACTGCTGTATATCTACGACAATATCAATTTGGCCGCCATGAATGCTTATCTTACTGGAATGGTGTTGGTGTCCAATGCCGACTGCTGTCACAAAAACTACTACGCCTATCGGGATACAAACGGTAGCGGTGAATGGCAATATATGCCATGGGACGTGGACTTAACCTGGGGCAGAAATTGGACCGGCGGCTATTTTGACGATACCATGTACTCGCAAAATGGCATCTGGGTCGGAGCCAATAACAAACTTATCGCGGCGCTGTACGACATTCCTGCTTTTCGCGAGATGTTCCTTAGACGATTACGTTCGGTAATGGACGATGTATTGCAAGCGCCAGCTACGCCGAAAGAATCTCAGCAAATCGAAAGCCAGTTGACAGATCTCCTAAGCCTGGCTCACCCCGATGCAGAGTTGGACTTTGGTGCATGGCCTTCTTGGGGTCAACCACAAACCATGGCCGACGGCATCAATCAACTCCTTTCCTTTCACCTCGAACCACGTCGCCAATACCTATTTGAGGTTCTGTCGGCCCAAAATGGTGAAATACCCACCAGCCAAGGTGCTGTTTCCATTCTTATTGCTGCTATTGATGCAACCCCAAACTCCGGAAACCCCGACGAGCAGTATATTGCATTGACCAACCCAGAACCAACAGCGGTTGACATCAGTTCGTGGTCGCTACAAGGCGAAGTGTCCGCAATATTCCCGCCTGGTACCGTTATTCCCAAAGGACAAACACTGTACGTCAGCCGAAATGCCAAAACGTTTCGGAACCGGTCAGAGAGTCCTAAGGGTGGCGAGGGACGTTTTGTCCAGGGAATCATAAGTGGCGTGTTGCCGCCTATCGGCACCGTGGAGTTGTGGAACCAAGATGGCGTGATAATCGACACACTAAATTACTAATGACCACACGTCGACACACTACATCGACGACGATCCGGGACCCGCGATGACGGTCCACTCAAAAAAATCGGCTTCGATTCGCGAAGTGATCTGTACGTTATCATAACCGGTCATAGCGACTGTGTCTGGGATGTAGGTTCTAATCAGTTTTTTGAGATCTCCGGTGCCGACCACCGGCCCTTGTGCCCCGTCCCCAAACGCGGCAAGGGTTCCATCAATCGGGCCAGTCCAATTTTTTTCATTGGTCCACCAAACAATCCCCGATTGGTAAATCGGATGGGGTTTGGTCGTATTGGGAACCCCCGTGGGAGCATCATCACGTTGTCGTAACCCCACCCACCAGGTTGGCGGTTGTCCAGCTTCCGTCTTGTGTGCCCAGTACCAAAAAGTGTCACCAGTCCAATTTTGTATCCACGAAGGAATGTCAGGCGGATTTGATTTTGGTATCTCCTCACCGCCGAGACGTGCCAGAATACCCAGCATCTGCGTTTTGAGCGTATCCGTTACGTTCGGAATCCCAAAGTGCATTTGAACGTCGGCTCCCAGTATCGGTAATGGTGTCGACAATCCTGACACCACACGATTTTCCATAAACCAGAATCGCCACGGGGCATTGGCGCCTCCATACCACCGAAAGGTATGAAACAACTTCGCAGACGGGTCCTCCGCAATCGCCCAGACCAGCGCTGACTCTTCCGCCGAGGCGGGCTGAACCTCCGGTAAGATACGCTCGATGACCCTGGTTACCGCGATGTGGCTGGCATACACGTACATCACCGGTGATCGATCCTGCTCCACAGACCGGCGAAATGCGGGCACGTCAGCCAAACTGAACTTTTCTTTTGTTTTGTCCACTTTTTCGGCCAGGAGCCTCAGTCTCTCGGCGTTATTCGGCATCTCGGCTGACGAAAAAAAGACAAGACACCGTGATTGCTGAACAGACAGCGCCCATGTACGATGCTGCTCGACAATCCACAGCGCCGGCCAGCGACCAAGAGTGGTTTCAGCAATCGCCGCATCGGGAATCCCCAGCGTCGTAACCAACGCATGCCTTAGGTAAGCTAGAGACTGCGCTTGTTTAGTTAGCCCCAGGGACAGCACGTAGTCGGGATGGGCAATATCCACCGCGGACAACGCAATGTAGGCCTCGGGCTCAATTCCGATTTGTTCCAGCTCTGCGTCATTATCCCAACGAATCCCAGTATAATTTACGATGTGTTCCAGCCCGGTTACACCCAACACCCGGGTGAGTTGCGCCGCCGCATCTTTTGGGCGCGCTGCGGAAATCATCCACGCGGTATCTCGCGGTAACTCCAACGCGGTTCGTATCGCGAACGATACATGCACACTCCGCTGAATGATGACAACAAACGCTGCCACTACAACGAAACACAAACCGAACCCAATCAACAACACCAACTTACTACGGTTCATGAGTAAACACCGCTTCTTCTGTAAAACGACTAGGTGTGTGGTGTTAAATGATGATTTTCATGTTCTGGCCGCCTTTGGCCGTCTCGCCCGCAAAAATCCTTGCGTCATATTCCCGATATAACTCAGGTTTTTGCGAACGCTCCGACTCAAGTTCAGCGGGGTCATGAACGCCCCAAAAACACCACACACCTAATGGGCGAAGATTGTAAGAAAATCAGGATGAGGGCGAGGCACGATTTCTATTTCGGTCAGCAACGAGCGCTGCACCACATCTTTCACTGCAACTACAGCGGCTTCTATGTCAAACAGTTGCCCTGCAAGCACAACAACCGCTTTGCCGCCGATACCCTGTCCCAGCCGAATCGCGATAATCCGCACATCAGCCGCTTTACACGCCGCATCGGCGCCACGAATTGTTCCCGCAACCGTAAAAGTTTCAATAATCGCTACTGAGTCGTTTTCCGCGACGCCAAACTTACCAGCAATGGCGTTTGGCACAAATGGATGCACGTAAGGTAAAAAGACATGGTCCAGTACCGTATCCCCCGCTCGTGCCAGCCCCTCTAATAGACTCTCTTCAATTTCGGCGACAGGTCCTGCGAGCAGAATGATAAAATGTCCTGGACTAATTGTATGAGCACTTTGAACAACCACGGTTGCTTTCTTGACCATTGCATCGACAACCGCCATACCACGCGCGATGCTTCGCACCTCAAGCAGTGCCAGCGCGGGATATTCCATTGTGTCCGCGGCTTGGTTCATACGATTCGGAAGTGGTCCACTAAAGTGCAACGGCGCATCCGCGTAAAGTGGTACGCGGTTGTCAATCCTTCTCCGGTTGGGCCGGCGATAGTCCAACTGGTGTGTCCTTCTCCGCCCAATCCCAACCCAGCGTAACTAGGCCCGTTTTTGACAAACAAACTTGTATTGACTGCCCGAGCCATTCTATCGAGATTATCGATATTGGTCGAGTGCATTACCGCGGTGTGATAACATTTGTGTTCTGCACGAACTGCGGCAGCGATCGCCTCGTCAGTGTCCCGCACTCTTACAAATGGAATGACAGGCATCAACATTTCCACTTGAACAAACGGGTGATTTTCCGGCACTTCGCCGAAGGCAATCCGCACGTCGTCGCCAACCTGAACACCGATTTCCCGCAGGATTACGTTCGCATTTTTGCCGATAAACCGCCGATTGACGTGGTCGCCACCTTCGATAATTACCTGTTCCAACTGTTGGATCTGACGTTCGCTGAGCAGATAAGCTCCGCCTCGAACCATTTCATCTTTCAGTCGGTCGGCGATCGCAGCCACTGCAAAAATCTCTTTTTCAACAATGCATACGATGTTGTTATCTAAGCTGGCACCGCGGATGATATCGCGAGCGGCATTTTTTATGTTAGCGGTTTCATCCACCACCACGGGTGGGTTACCCGGACCCGCGGCGATCACTTTTTTGCCGGTCTGCATTGCCGCTTTTACGACGGCGGGCCCACCGGTCACAACCACAATCCGAATATCCGGATGTTTCATCAACCCATTCGCACTTTCGATGGACGGTTCAGCAATACAACAAAAAAGATTGTCCGGAGCCCCGACCGCGGTCATCGCTTGATTGAGCATGCGGATAAAATGCACCGAGGTATTTTTAGCAGTGGGGTGAACGTTGAACACAGTACCATTTCCGCCGGCCAACATTCCGATCCCATTGTTAATAATGGTTTCGGTCGCATTGGTGCACGGTGTAATGCTTGCTATCACCCCATACGGTGCACGCTCATCCAGAGTCAATCCATGGTCACCCGTATGCGCTGATGGAAATACCGCTTCCATCCCAGGCGTCTTCAGTGCTGCGCATCGGTTTTTGCCGATCTTGTCTTCAACTCGACCCAATCCGGTTTCCTGAACCGCCATCTGGGCTAATTGTTCCGCGTTGTCCGCCGTCACGCGTCGTGCTGCTTCGATCGCTTTTTTTCGAACGTCCAAAGACGTGTCACGAACCAGCCGTTCATGTGCCGTACGAGCCGCGGCGACCGCTGTGTCTACATCCGGAAAAATACCAAACTTACCGTCGGCCGCAACCTTTGATGTAACCACCGTTGGCGCGGCCGGAGGAGCGCTCTTTGTCGCAGTTTCGGTTGCATTCCGAGCAATGACCGCCAAAACGGCCGGATCGTTGGACAATTTTCCAAGGACTTGCTCAACAATGTCTTGGATCTTTCGCTCATCAAGGCGCATAAAATCCCGTTCCTATTGGTTTTGAACAAAAACCACGACAACCAAGACAGCTAAGGGACACGGCCGATCACGACCGAAGCTGTAACGGCGGGCGTTTCACGATGACAAGTCAAGCCAAAATCAAAACGAATGGATGCCTGAGGAGGGCCCGAACCCATTGCAACACCACGTTTCGAAACGGCTTACTCTTTCCGATATCGGAATTCACCGTTGACCTCGAACAAATCAACAATGGCCATTATCGTAGCGTCCACCGGCCTGTCTTTCGTCACGATGGTCTGACGCGCACTGGAGCCTTGGGCGTAAAGAACCACCTCTCCTACGCCCGCCCCCACGGCATCAGCAGCGACAACAATTTTACCGGTTTCGACCATATTTCCGGACAGCTCATTGACAACAAGAAAACGAAGGCCTTCCAGGTTTTCGTCCTTTCGTGTTGCCACAACGGTTCCGGTGATTCGCCCGAGTTGCATAAGCTGCCCTCTGCTGCTTATTCCGCTTTTGGTTTTCGACCGAGCGGAAGTACTTCGTCAATATTTGCGTGGGGACGCGGAATCACGTGAACACTCACCAATTCTCCGACGCGTTCTGCCTGGCGCGCACCTGCTTCGGTTGCCGCTTTTACCGCGGCAACATCTCCGCGCACGATGGCAGTAACATAACCACCACCGATTTTTTCATAACCAACCAATTCTACCTTGGCCGCTTTCACCATGGCGTCGGCCGCTTCTACCATTCCAACAAATCCACGGGTCTCGATCATGCCCAATGCGTCTGCCATATCGGCTCTCCTTCAACACTCTCCGAGTCTGTAAAAATACCTGGACCGGGCCTTTGGGTGTAGATTTTGTGCCGGATCGACCAGGAAAAAGGTAAGTAACATCAAGAATACTGTGCAACTTTTTTCTGGACGAGATGACCCAAAACCGTCCCCGGGGGCCGTGTCGCTATTTTTTCACAAACTCTCTGTTCAACATATGCCAAACGGCGACTTCGCCTTTTGACCATCTTACACAATCAACGACTTTGCCGCGCCCGTGCCCACACAAGATGGGGCTTGGGCTCGAAATCAAACACTCTTAACTATTCTGTAAGCTCTTTGCCATCGACGCGACTAAGCGCCGCCAACGCCGCCTCCGCGGCTGAGTCGATTTCCGCCTCTGTTCCGGACATCCACAACCGACCAAACGCACCAAACGGTCGTAAATGAACCAAAAATACGTTTGCCGCTTTTTCTGCTTCGTTTGCGGCATAGGTAATATAGCCGGCGGGATCCGTCTCCAGGATGAATAGACTCTGACCAGGCAGCAACATCATCCCCGATGAGTCACGATTGATTATCTGAGCCTGATACGGTTCAATCGCTCTAATTATCTGATTGGAAACGATGCGTGGCTTAATGCGTTCTGCCTCTTGAAGCTCCAATGCCTCCAGAATCGCCCGCCCCGCCCCAACAACCTCGCCTTTGTCATGGGCATGAACTTCCAGCAACCCAAACGCACGTTCGACAACCAGCATGGCCGGTGCCACGCGATGCGCTTTTAGGGCAATATCGGTCACACGATTGATCGCGATTCCCGGGGCGATTTCCACAAACAAAGACGCCATATCCGGGACCGGCAAAAAGCCACGAGCCGTTTTGCCGATAAATGAAGCCAATTGTGGCTGCAAACTGTCCAGAAACGTGTAGGTGCGTAAGCTCAGCATCGTTGTCGCTCTGTAACCCCCTGAATCAACTAAAACTTTTGCACGCGCAAAAGAAGCCGGATGTTAACACGCAAAAGGCCCGCTCGCAAGAGACAGCCGCGTAACTGGGACCGAAACAACAGGTTTGAACTCTGAGGCTGTGAAAAAATATGGACGTGCCCCAAGTCAGCCGATTTTGCGCCCCATTGGCTTCGAAAAAGTTGAGTAATATCGGGCATATTGCGAAACCTTTTTCGGAGACAATGGGGCCAAAAGCGGCCGGAATTGGGGCACGTAGCTATTTTTTCACAGC
>JABWCM010000173.1 GCA_013360285.1 Myxococcales bacterium | reverse complement strand
CGCCGCTCCAGCGCGCGCGGCGCGCAGGCCTCGGCGCATTTCCCGCAGAACGTGCACTCGCCGCGACTGAAGTCGACGACGGGCCGCCGCTCGGGATCGATCACGATGATGCGCTGCGGACAGGCGCCGAGGCATTCGCTGCAGCGCGTGCACGCCGTCCGGAAGGCGGGTTCGGCGCGTGCCCAGGGCGGACGCAGCGGCGCGGCTTTGCTGCCGCGGAAGTCGCCCCGCAGGAACTGGCGGCGGCTGATGTCGGCCATGCAGGACGGGTCCGGGCTTAGCGCTTCTTCTTCTGCTTGCGCGCGGCGACCTTGGCCTTGTCGATGCTCTCGGCGAGCGACTTGGCGTCTTCGGAATCCGCCGGCAGCTGCTTGAGCAGGCGTTCCCAGTAGGCCGCCGCTGCCGCGTAGTCCTCGCGTTCATAGGCGGCCGTGCCGGCGAGGACCAGCGCATCGGGAAAGTTGGGGTCGAGCTTGAGGGCGCGCGCGAGCAGTTCGCTCGGGCGGCCGCGCAGCGAGCAGCCGGGGGCGCAAAAAACCAATGCCAGACAAACCAACAACAATTTGCTGTTGTCGCAGCAAGCCCATGTGGACACAAAACCGGAGTTGCTGATTTATGCCGACGATGTCAAATGCGCACATGGGGCGACCGTGGGGGAGTTGGATGAGCTGAGCCTGTTTTACCTTCGTGCACGAGGAATTCCGGACGATATTGCCCGTGGTTTGTTGCTTTTGGGGTTTCTGCGGGAAGTGGTTGACAAGGTGCCGAATCAGGTGGTTCAGGAAACTCTTCACCACCAACTGGCCCACCATTTGCCGGGAGCATCCAATTGGTTGGAGGACTAACAGACATGTGGCGGCGCGGCCTAGCTGAGTATCCGGTGGAACAAATTCGTGATGATTTTCCGATTTTGGCCACCACGATGAATAACAAACCGCTTGTGTATTTAGACAGCGGTGCGTCGGCACAAAAACCACGGTGTGTCGTCGACGCGATGAGTGCGTTTTATCTTAATGATTACGCAAATATTCATCGTGGGGTGTACCGGTTGAGCCAACGGGCGACCGATCTTCACGATCAAGCTCGGTCTAAAGTACGTAAGTTCATCGGCGCGAAGTCCGACAAAGAAGTGATTTTTGTGCGGAATGCAACAGAAGGAATCAATTTGGTGGCCCACAGTTTTGGACGGGCGTTTCTGAAAGCCGGAGATGAGATCATTTTGTCGGCGGCGGAACATCACGCCAACATTGTCCCGTGGCAACTGTTACGAGACGATATCGGAGTGGTGCTCAAGGTAGCCCCGATTACGGAACGTGGGGAACTGGAACTCAACGTGTTTCTGGATTTGTTTTCCGACAGAACACGGCTCGTGGCGATGACGCATGTATCCAATGCGTTGGGTTCGATTTTCCCCATCGCCGACGTTATTCGTTTGTCCCATGACCGGGGTGTACCGGTACTTGTGGACGGGTGCCAGGCTGTTCCCCATCAACCGGTGGATGTAGTGCAACTGGACGCGGATTTTTACGTGTTCTCTGGGCACAAACTGTATGGACCCTCTGGGGTTGGTGTGTTGTACGGGAAATCAACGTGGCTGAATAAGATGCGCCCGTATCAGGGTGGGGGGGATATGATCGAAACCGTCACGTTTGAAAAAACGACTTATGCGCCTTTGCCGGCAAAATTTGAAGCGGGAACTCCGGATATTGCCGGTGCCATTGGATTGGGTGCGGCGCTGGACTACGTGAGCGCCGTGGGGATAAACCGTATTGAAGCTTACGAGCAGGATTTGCTCCGGTTCGCTACGGAACAGTTGTTGTCCCTTGACGGTCTACGCATCGTGGGGACCGCCAACAACAAAGCCGGAATTGTGTCCTTTGTGTTGACGGGAGTCCATCCCCATGACGTAGGAACCATTCTGGATCAGCAGGGAATTGCGGTGCGTGCAGGCCACCACTGTGCTCAACCGGTGATGGATTTTTTTGGAGTGCCGGCAACCGTTCGGGCGTCGTTTGGTCTGTACACGTCCAAAAACGACATCATCGCGTTGGTCGACGGCATTCGTGTGGTGCAGGAGATATTTGGTTAGTTATGATAGACCTGCGTGAACTTTATCAGGACCTTATTTTGGATCACGGAAAACGCCCTCGTAATTTTGGGCGCCCGGTGGCCAATGCCAACCGTGCGGCCCGGGGACACAACCCGTTGTGCGGCGATAAATTAACGATCACGCTGCGGGTGGATGAAGAAGGGGTGATTTCCGATTTGGCTTTTGACGGCGCTGGGTGTGCGATTTCTACGGCCTCGGCGTCGTTGATGACCGAAACCCTCAAAGGGAAATCGGTAGCTGAGGCACTGACTATCTTCGAACAGTTTCATCATCTGGTCACCGATGGGGAATGCCCGGATGATGTTGATTTGGGGTCATTGGAAGTGTTTGCCGGGGTGAAGGAGTTTCCTGTGCGGGTGAAATGCGCCACGTTGGCTTGGCATACGGTGGTTTCCGCGTTGGATGTGTCTCAATCAACAATCAATTCGCCGGATTCGGCGCCCACGGTCAGTACGGAATAAAGGAGTCGACAGATGGCGGAATCGAACAAAATTTCCACGACACAACCGGAACCGCTGCGCAACATCAGTTTGCCGGTGTACGACGACGTAGACGAGCTGGAGGAGCTGGCCCCGATTGCCCACCCATCCCCCGGATTGCCGGCGGAACGGCGGCATCGGCCCGAGGAGCAGGGATCCCGCGGTGCGGTTGACGATCTGGATCACCCGATGGACCAAACGCTGGAAGGGCGGATTGTCGCCGCGTTGCGGACTGTGTACGATCCGGAAATTCCTGTGGATATTTATGAACTCGGACTCATTTACGACATTGATGTGGCGCCGGATTTTTTTGTGATGGTCAAAATGACGTTGACTACGCCCAATTGCCCTGAAGCAGGACGATTGCCCGGCGAAGTGGAAGATAAAGTGCGGGCAGTAGAAGGCGTAGCCGATTGCCGAGTGGAAATCGTGTGGGAGCCACCATGGAACCCGTCGTATATGTCCGAAGCGGCCAAACTGGAATTGGGGATGTTCTAGGTGGCTGGTGTTTTTAGATGATTTCCACGCCCTGGCCGCCTTTGGCCGCCTCGCCCACCAAAAACCTTGCGCCATATTCCCGATATGGCTCAGGTTTTTCGGAGGACGATACGGCTCAAATTCGGCTGGGTCGTGAAAACCCCTAAAAAACACCACACACCTGGTTCCGATTTCTTGGCAGCCGGCGCTCGGTCAAAATTCCCCTTTGATTCCAAATCCTGGGATGATCGGCAAGCCGGAGATGACTTCGCGTTCCGTGTAGTTGTAATTGTAGCTGTAGCCTTCGGGATTGGCTCGGTTGTACACGTTTTGCACTTCGATATACGTGGTCAGAATCCAGTCCTGAAACACCCAGGTTTTGTCGAGCCGGATGTCCAGTTGGTGGAAATCGTCATTACGGGCCGAATTGGGTTCGCCATATTTCGGAACATAAATTCCACTGTCCCCATCGTATACCGCTGACACGACCGGTGTGTCCGGGCTCCCCGTCACATACCGGAATCTTCCCCCCAACTCCAGATCCCACGGCAGAGAAAAACTCGCCACCACAGTGAGAATGTGGGTTTGATCAAAATCAAACGGACGATATCCCCCACTCATGGGGTCCTTTCGTTCAGCAAATGACAACGTATACGCAATCCACCCCCAATACCAGTTGCCGAATCGTTGTCTTAACAACAACTCTGCTCCATATGCTCGCCCTTCTCCTCCGTTTTCCAAGGGGGGATCGTTTTCGGTGCGGTTCTGAACCGACGAAACCAGGTTTCGTAGGTCTTTATAAAACCCTTCGACGCCGACGCTGAGACCTTCCAGGATCGTCTGCTCGATCCCCAAAGCATACTGGGTCGATTCTTCGGCATCGAGTTCGGGATTGCCGAATGGCTCGATCACCTCCCCAAACTGGGGGCGTTTGTGGTACACACCGAGGCCCCCCTTCAACACCGTTCCGTCGGCAATCGTCCAGCGGAACGATGCCCGGGGATCGATAGTCCACCGCTTCCAGATCCCTCCCCACCAGTCCACTCGCACTCCACTCGTCAACGACAACGTGTCAACCGGCTGGACCGTACCCTCCACATAAATCGACCGGCGCCCAAAGGTGGCCGACTCGTTGACGGACTGTAAAGTAGCCGTGGTCAACGGCGGTGGGGATTCCCCCTCACGTGGTTGTAGGGGTGCTGTGATATCGGCGGTGGCGTATTCGTAACCGACATCCAACCCAAAATCGAGGGTAAAAAAATCGGCCACTTTCCAAGTAAAATCTTCACGCCATCCACCGCGCAGAATCGGTTCCAGTTTAAACGAAATGGTATCCCCCAAATAAAATGACAACAGTTGGACTCCGAATTGTAGGCGGCTTACCAACTTCAATTCGTTTGAAAACACATGCTCCCATTGTGCTTGTATGGTGTGAAAGTAGGAATGGTTTTCGATTCTGTCCCGCACTGCGGGGTTGGTAGCGGAAGGCTCTTTTAACAGAATGCGCAATTGATCGTCGCTCCCATATACAAAAATCCGGAGATCATCTTTCGGACCCAATTTCTGGTCCAACTGTGCCTGGTAGTCGTAATATACGGGCGCTGTGGTGAAACTTAAGTTCATGTCGTCGGGCACCACCAGCGGAATAATCGCGTCGATATAACTGCGGCGAGCCGCCAGAGTCAACGAGCCATCTTCCCACGTGGGGCCGCTCGCCAATCCGGCTGCGTGGAATACGTTGATGTCGAAATACCCACCCCAGCGGTCGGTGCGGCCTTCTTTTAGCGATACCGAAACCAGCCCCGCCGTGGCGTCTCCCTGTTTTACGCTGAATCCTCCTGGATAAAAGTCGATCGACTCCAACAAATCGGTATTAAATACCGAATACACCCCACCAAAATGATACAACTGCGGAAGGACTGCTTCATCAACCCGAATCGCTGTGTCTCCAGGGTTGGCTCCCCGTACCACCAGCAGCCCCGCCGCGCCTGGAGGCCGAGCCACTCCCGGAAGGTTCTGCACCGCTTTCAGCGCATCCCCCGATACTCCAGGAATTTTCTTGATTTCTTGGACAAATAACTTTCGTTTTACCGGTTCAGCTTCTTGTTTTTGTCCTTCGATAACCGTTCGAAACTCGGAAAACGGATCCCGTTTAAGCCGAATCGTGATGTCCGCGGCCCCATCGTCAGGAATAGTAACCACCTGTTCGGTCTGTTCATACTGCGTGGGGGGAATCACCAACGTGGTGTCTCCCGGAGGTAAATCGGCCAACTCAAACCGCCCGTCTATTCCACTGAGCGTACTCTGCCCCACAGCCGGCACCAGAATTGTGACGCCGGCAATGGGTGCCCGGGTCCCCAACTCCAGTAGTTGCCCCCTTAACTTCACAACCGCTGCGGCCGGCTCAGGGGGAGGCTCCACTGGTGTTGGTTCGGTTTGAATGGTGAATCGATAAACGTATTCGATTTGAACGGGGACGGGACCTGCTGTGGTTTGGGCCGGGGAAAACTCCATCTGCAATACCGCAGCGGTCGCAGCTTCATCAAACCCATAACCTACTGGCTCAATAACCGATGTTTTTGTGACTTTTCCTGTTGCGTCGATATCGATTCGTAGTCGTACGTCGGCTTCCAATCCTTCTTCCAAGGCTGCTTTGGGATACACCGCTTCTACGAACCGGATTACCTCCGGCACACGAATTACCTCAGTCGGCACGTCGGTTTCGGGGGTTGTTCCGTCGGCGGGACGCGGGGCGATCTGGGCCGAGGTGTGGGAGGTCGACATCAGCAGGAACAATGTGGTCAATGTGAGGCTAAATAGTCGCAGAATCAAGGGATGATCTCCTGCGCATAAACCACCATTCGGCGTTTGAGCCAATCCACGCCCCCGCGACCATCGCGGACCACCAGCCATAACGTACTTTCGCGGGTTTGTTCCTCGTCGGATACCTTGGGCGTTTCCAACACGTTGGATGGATAATCGTCATAAGTAAATACCTGAGACAAATTGCTTTCGGTGGCATACCAGGCGTAAGTAAACTCTTCTGCTGCGGTTTCGCCGTCGGCTCCTTCGTAGGTTTCGCGGGATTTTTCGTCGGCTATGGGGAGCAACGTGAACTTGGTTTTGGAGTTGGCGGTAAAAATCGGCTCCTCTCCCCAATTCGCCCCGTCCCGCTTGATTCCCACCAACACTGGATTGGTGTTGAACGGAGGCTCTTTCTGGATTCGGATGCTTTTGACGGCTTCAATGCTGTCGTCACCCTTGGAAACCTGAAGCCGCGCGTATACCACCGCGGCATCTTGGCCGCTGTTGTCGGCGATTTGTTGCAACACCTCGTCTGCTTTGCCTTCGCCCAAGCACGCCGTTGCAAGGGTGGTCAGATTGAGTTCTACCGTGGGTTGTGTACCCAAGGAGCACTCCAGATCTTCAGAAATACAATCAAACGCGCTTGCCGAACCGGCTGATGCCAGGCAGATGGACCATTGATAATCAACGCCGGATTCGGGATACACCAACGCGTCCAAGGTCGTCGTGTCGGTGACGGACATCGCCGGCAGGGAGGTCCGAATCGCCAACACCCGTAACCCTTCCACTTTGCTTGCGGGGGTAAACTCGTCTCCACAGGCAGAAAAACACCAGAACAGACCACACCAGATAAGAAATTTCAGTAATTTAGCAATCCGCATCCGCAACACCGTCTCCCCAACTCCAAAGTCGGCATCCGCCCGGACACGCCGTCCGGAAAAATGTGGATGCATCATAGGCAGCATGGTTGCGTGCGTAAAGCCCCCCGACAACGTGTTTCAGATCGCCGTTTTCTGCTTTGGTGGCCGGCGCCGCAACGTACGCGCTACGGCCAGCAGAAACACGGTGCCGAATACAACAAAACCCGGCCACTCGGGACGGCCGTTTTGCGATGCACATCCCCCGCAGCCGTCGGTTTTGACGGGACCACAGTCCCCTTGGCAGATGTCGTCGTCGCCGCCGGCGATGTCTGAGTCATCCTTGCCGCATTCGGCTCCTCCTATGCCTTCTGGGGCGCAGAGGCCGAACGTACAGTCCGTTTTGCACCCGGTTAAGTCGGAGTCGGAGTTGAGGTCGCCGTTGTCGCATTCTTCTCCGGGTTGCACTTTGTAGTCCCCGCAGAATTCCAACTTGCAGGTGGCCGAACATCCATCGTCCGATTGTTGGTCGCCGTCATCACATCCTTCTCCTGATTCGATCTGGTTGTTTCCACAGGTCGCTTCCGCCAAGCAGGCCGCCGAACATCCATCACCGTCGATGTTGTTGCCGTCGTCGCATGATTCCCCCGGCTCCAATCCGCCGTTACCACACACCACGGCTTCCAATTGGCACACCGCATCGCATCCATCTCCTTCCCACTGGCCGCCGTCATCACATTGTTCCCCGCTGTCCAACTGCCCATTGCCGCAGGTCTTGAGTACTTCGGCCATATTCGGGTTCTCCAACTGACACGCGGAATCGCAACCGTCATTTGCCGCATCTCCCCCGTCGTCACATTGTTCTCCTTTTTCCTGCACCCCATTTCCACATTCGCTGGGTTCGACAACACAGTTGTCGTTACAGCCGTCTCCATTGGTCAAATTGCCGTCATCACATTGTTCCCCTGGTTGTTGGACCTTATCCCCACATTTTTCCGTCGCACAGCCGGCGGAACATCCGTCTCCCGCGGTTTTGTTGCCGTCATCACATTGTTCGCCGGGATCCACCGACCCATCACCGCAAGCTTGAGGATTGTCGAGTTGGCAGAACTCGGAACACCCATCCCCGTTGTCCCCATTGCCGTCATCACATTGTTCACCTGGACCGACTTTGCCGTCTCCACATGCGTCCAGAAACTCCAATTGGCAATCTTTGTTGCATCCATCGCCATCTTTTAAGTTACCGTCATCACATTGCTCCAATTCTCCCTTTGTGCCGTCCCCACATACTTCGACCAAACAGGTCGCCCCACATCCATCTCCCGCAGTTGTATTCGCGTCGTCACATTCTTCGCCAAGTCCTACCAATCCATCGCCGCAGAACTCGATGTTGCAGGTTTCGTTACATCCGTCCCCATTGACCCCATTTCCGTCGTCGCATTCTTCGACCCCACTTTGCACCGCCCCGTCCCCGCACGCCGCCGCTTTGCACGCAGCGCGGCACGCTCCTGTTTCCTCCATTTGCCCCCCATCGTCACATTCTTCCGTGGGCTGCACCACCCCATCGCCACAAAACTCCAGTTTGCATCCAGAAGCACATCCGTCGCCGTCATCGGTGTTCCCATCGTCGCATTCTTCCGTAGGATGCACCACTCCATCACCACATACTTCCAGTTTACAAAATGGTGAACATCCGTCGTCTGGATTGTTGTTTCCGTCGTCGCAGGTTTCCCCAGGGTCGATGTTGTTGTTCCCACACGCAGCTACATACTTCAGTTCACAAGCCGACGAACAATATTCCGATCCGCCGGGGCCGTCGTCACATTGTTCGTTGCTGTCTGGTTGCGCGAATCCATCCCCGCACACCGGTAACTTACATGTGTTTGTGCACCCATCAAAGTTGGAAACGTTTCCGTCGTCACAGTCCTCCGGTACAAACGACTGCTGGTTGACTTTGCCGCTGCTCGACCCCGAGGCATAATCGGTCATGTTCAGTGCACCGGAAGTCGTGTCATAACGCCGGAGTATCGCCGAACCTTTCCACGAGAACGGTCCGAATATTGGCACCCCATCATTGTCCAGGGGCAGCGCCCCGAATGGGCTGGTATTGATTTCCAGACCAAATACTTCCTGCTCCACTTTGGGGCCCTTGGGCGGAAACGACATCAGCACGGCGGTATTCAATACACTTTCTTGGGCCGTCCCGGTCAATGTCCACTGCCAACTTGCCCCATCAAACAGCGGTGCGATCGTTTTTGCAAATGCCGTATTGCCGGTTACGTGAACGGAAATGGGCCCCGTCGTGATTGTACGCTTGGGTGAAGCTCCCACGCCCCCGGTCAATGATACCTCGTCTTTCACTACGTCAAAACCAATGGTCCAGGTCAGAACCGTTTCCTTCAACGGCTGAAATACCCCGGTGGCCGGTTTGCCGTTGACGGTTGTCGGAATATCCTTGAACCCTTGTGTAAATGACAAACAAAAGGAATGTCCGGCACATGTTCCCGTACAAATGTCGCCGGATGCCGGGTCACACACCCGCAAAAAGCCGTCGCCGCAAAATGCGTGTTTGCAGGTTGATAAGCAAGCATCCGTGCTGGTTAAATTACCGTCGTCGCACTCTTCGTTTGCCTGAACAATCCCATCCCCACAGGATTCGATCTGGCAATCGGCGCTGCACCCGTCGTTTGGAAGATTGTTGTCGTCATCGCAGGTTTCGTTGGGCGTGACCCGCCCGTCTCCACAGATCTCGATTTGGCATTTTGAGCTGCATCCGTCGTCTTCCGTGGCGTTGCCGTCGTCGCACTCTTCACCCAACTCCAGGGTTTTGTTTTGGCAACTTGCGTTCATCAACCCCACCATGGTTTTGCACGCTTGTAATTTAGCGAACATTTCCGCCTTTGCGCCACCTTTGTTCCCCGCCTCGCCTTGTGCATAACAAAACGCCACACTTCGCCGTTCTCCGGGGAGTAATGGCCCGGGAAACAACACCGAAATGCCGATTTGTTTTTCGCTTTTGCCGACCGCGTCGTCGTGATCCCCGCTGACCGAAGGGTGCCACAGAAAAAACCGTTTGCGGTTCAAATCAATGGATTGCGCCCATTGGGTCAACGATAGATTTTTGTCAAGGTTGTAGTTGGAAAACACCGGGGCTACTCCCGGCTCCAGATTCGCTCCCAGCACCGGCGTTGATCCGAACCAATAATGCACCGCTGGGTCGGCGTACGGATGTTCGTCGTACACCATCACGGTTTGAGTGGCGGCGTCGAATTCGGTGGCGGCGTCGTAGGTTAGCGGTGGAATGTCGACGTCGCTGAGCAGCGCGACTTCGACCAAGGGGAAGATCTTCTGAGTTGGGTTGACAACCGTGTACACCAGCGCAACGGCGTTGTTGCCGCTCACCGCATAACTGCGCTGCTCAATGAGTAATCCCGTTCGATAACCGTGGAAAACCGCGGGTTTGAGTGGGTCATCGTCGTCGCCGGAAATCTCAAAAATCCCCGGCAACCCGTTGATGGCGCTGAGCAGACTTTGGGCGGACTCCACAACGGGTTCGGGGAGTTTTTTGGCCATCGCTTCGACCAGTTCCGGCAACGAATACACGCGAATACCGGAATTTTGTTTGGGAATGTCGTTGGGGTCGTCAAAATCCCCACGAAACCCGCTGTCGACCTGAAGATTGAGTTCGTCGGCCAACGTTTCGAAATCGACTGACGAAAAATCGAATGATGTTGCTGCGGTGACAATATTGTTGAGTTTGTCGATTTTGGCTTTCCAGGCCATCACTTTGTCTTTGGTGGCCATAACCGATTCAACAAACGATTCCAGGTCCTTCCCGCTGAGTTCCGGTTGAAGTTCCTCGGGTTTGGTATCCAACAAGTCGTCCAACAGCGTCAGCAGTTGGGGCAGGTTCTGGATCTGTGTTTTGGTGTAGCCAAGAATTTTTAACAATTCTTGGTCAATTCCGGGATCGGCGACAAATACCGCCAACGAACAATGGGAACAAAAGTCGTGATTGGACACGATGGGGCCGATATACACTTCAAACGTGTACCCCACGCCACGGCCACCTCGGTCGTCGATCAAAAAGTTGCGTTTGGAATCTCCTTCAAAGTGGCAATCGATCCCCGTATCGTTCTCATCGATTGCCCAAGTGGGTTTGTCCGCAAACGCCGGCACAGAGGTTCCCAAAACAAACAGCACCACCCAGCACAAACTTGGTTTCATATCGTCAGCCCAAATCACAAAAGACGCTAAATCCCCCATTTCAACAAGGCTGATCTGTACCACAGGGGGAAATTCGGGGATAGGGAAACATATACGAAATTTGGCGGAGGGTATGAGATGGTTAGGTGGTTGTAGCCATAGCCTTCTTCACAGGCTCCGGGAATATGGCGCAGGGTTTTTCGGAGCCAAGTCGGCCAAAAGTCGCCGGCACCAGGGCGCGCAGCTATTTTTTCACAGCCTCAAAGTCAACAAACCAAATCCGTAAGATTTACCCGGACCAATCCCCTTTCTGATCGCAACGATAAACCGCTCTTTGTCTTCGACCTGCAATATACCTTCATAAACGACACCCTTCTGCTGCACTTGCTGGTGTTCGCCATGATCATTTTTGCTGAACCCCCGTTGCCATCCATCCTGATGCTCAACCACCATCCATTCGTCAAGTTCATTTCGTTTCAGGGAAAATCCGGCGTTTTCGGCCTGACGTTGCAGCCATTGGAATCGGTCCATCTCGGTTTTCAGAAACTCGCGGGCGGGATGTTTGGACACGCGGCCCGGTCGCAACCCGCTTGGAACTTTGCGTGTGGGGTTGGCGCGAAGCCGGAAAGGAATGGATGTGTGGAGTTCAATGGCGTCCAACTGCGATGTCAGATCCTGAATGACGATGTTGGTTCCGTTGTCTCCCATCGGGGCAAGATACCCCTGCGGCAACGTCGACCAGTCGGGCTTGTCTGTGCTTTGTACCACCAAAACAGGCTGATTTTCGTCAGTCCAGTCGACACGATAAAGCACATCCAGGCGTTCACGAAGGGTCTGAGTTGGTTTTTCGGCTCCGGGGTCGTCTTTTTCCGGCAACCCGAACCCGCTCAGCACGCGCGAGTGCATTGCGGAACAACTGGACAGGTCCCGCCGGACACGCGGCAGCTTGAGATTCAATAATAGGGTGGACAGATACATGATGTTCCTCCATCGTTGGGGCCTGAGTGTATGCTTAACCCGGATTTCTCACAAGTCTTCGGTTACGGCTTCCGATCCGCCGGGGCAACCTTGGACCAGAACGGCGTTGGTAACATAACGTGTGGCGAGTTTCGGTAAATCGTCTGTTGCACGACGACGCGGCACGTGTTCAAATCCCCACAGCCTGGGTTTTGTTCACGCTGGGCGGAGGTACGTATGGCACAAACATTGATGATCATGGCCAATGAAGCAGGAGTCGGTAAAAGCCTTGTTTCGTTGGGCTTGCTCGACCAGTTGGAACGCGCCGGCGTTCGGACCGCCTATTTCCGCCCGGTCCGCACCAGAAAGGACCCGCACACAACGTCGCTGCCGCCAACACCCTCTATGGACCGGCCGACAGAACACGTTGCGTTTGACCAGGATGACATCACCGCCGCAATTCACGATGGCCGTTACGAAGAGGTAATGGATTCCATTCTTGAAGTATTTTCGGGTATTTCGACCTCTGCTGACGTCGTGGTATGCGAGGGTGTCGATAGCGTACGTGCTTTTCCGTCGCTTGATTCCGACATCAACCTGGACATTGCGCGGAGCATCGGGGCGCGGATTTTGCTGGTGGTAAGCGGAAAGGACCGAACTGCGGCCCAAATCAGCGAAGTCGCTTCCGTTCATGTGCAGAAATTACAACAAAGCAATGCAGTCGTACAAGGGGTACTCGTCAACCGTGCGGCGCCGGAACGCCGCGCCGAGTTGGCCGATGCCGTCCGATCGGTTTTGCGCGACGAATCGATACAATTGTTTGGTGTACTTCCTTATCTTAGCGCGTTGGATCGCCCGCGGGTATCGGCGGTGGCCGCCACATTGGGCGCCCAGGTGCTTGACGGCCATAACCAGTTACGAACCCGTGTTGAACACATTTTGGTGGCGGCGATGGGGTTGGAAAATGCGTTGGCGCATTTTCGTCGTGGCAGTTTGCTGATAACTCCGGGGGATCGTGAAGAAATTCTGCTTGCAGCAGCAGCGGCCTACGGTTCGGCTCACATTCCGCGCCCATCGGGGATCGTGTTGACAGGCGGATTTGAGCCACGCCGGCGGGTGCTTGTGGTCGCCCGCGATCTGACACGGGGTGCGTTGCCGATATTGCGCGTAGATACGCCCACTTACGAAACGGCGATCGCCGTGTCAAGAATCGAAACCCTGCTCGATATGCACGACGAAGACACCATTGTGACCGTTCGGGAAGCGATGGAGAATTTTGTCAATATTGACCGGTTGTTGGCGGAACGATTTACGCAAGAACAACGGGTGATCACACCACGGCGATTCCTGCGCGACTTGCGGGAACGTGCACGGGGTCACAAAAAAACCATCGTGCTGCCGGAAAGCGAAGTGGAACGGATTCTGTTGGCGGTAGGTGAACTGCGGCGCCACGACCTGGTCAAGGTGATTTTGCTTGGAGATCGGAACGAAATCGAACGACGGGCTCATCAATTGGGCATTGAGCTGGATGCCGATGTCGAATGTGTCAACCCACGGGAAGATGCCGCATTCGAGGATTATGTACAAACGTTGGTGGAGCTACGCCGTCACAAAAATCTCGCGGTACAAACCGCCCGCGACCTGATGTGTGACCGGAATTATTACGGAACGATGATGGTGTACAAAGGGCGCGCCGATGGATTGGTTTCGGGGGCGACGACCACCACGCAAGCTACGATCCGCCCGGCGTTTGAGTTTGTCCGAACCCAGGAAGGGATTCAGCACGTATCCAGCGTGTTTTTTATGTGCCTTCCGGACCGGGTGTTGGTGTACGGTGACTGTGCGGTCATTACGAAGCCCAATGCCGAACAGTTGGCGGAAATCGCGATTGCAAGTGCTGCCACCGCCGAAGCGTTTGGGATTGAGCCGCGGGTCGCGATGTTATCTTACTCCACTGGCGCGTCCGGAAAGGGGACAGACGTTGATTTGGTAAGGGAAGCAACCGAGCTGGTGCGAACCAGGTCCCCCCATCTTTTGGTTGACGGCCCACTTCAATATGACGCTGCGGTGGATCCCAGTGTCGCTCAGACGAAGTTGCCGAACAGTTCGGTGGCAGGACGGGCCACGGTTCTTATCTTCCCGGACCTCAACACGGGAAACAACACGTATAAGGCAGTTCAACGTTCCGCCGGTGCGATTGCAATCGGCCCGGTATTACAGGGGCTGCGAAAACCGATCAACGATTTGAGCCGTGGCGCCACCGTTGCGGATATTGTGAACACAGTGATTGTGACGGCGATTCAAGCCGGTTCCGGCGCGAACAGGTAGAAAAAATATGCGGATTTTGGTTCTCAATGCAGGAAGTTCATCCATTAAAACAAGGCTGTTGGAGTTGCCGGAAGGGGTAACCATTGCCAAAGCGTTGGTCGAAAAAATCGGTGAACCCATGGGGAGGATCGTGATCGACACCGCTGGGGGGCGCAGTCAGATCGAGTTGCCGATCGAAGATCATCGGGAAGGACTTGCGACACTGTTGCGAGTCCTGGGGGAGGACGACGTTTCGCAAATCCACCAGGTTCCGATTCGTGCGGTGGGTCACCGGGTGGTTCATGGGGGGGAACGGTTTGTAGCGAGTACGCTTGTGGATACCGAGGTGCTGGCGGCGATCACAGCGACCATACCGCTGGCACCGTTACACAATCCGTCCAATCTGGTGTGTATTCAGGCCATGATGGAATTGTTGCCCGACGTTCCCCAGGTTGCGGTTTTTGACACGGCATTTCACCATACGATTCCGGAAAAGGCGTACCTTTATGCTTTACCCTACCCCTTATATCAGCAACGCCGTGTTCGGAGGTACGGCTTTCACGGGACCTCGCACCGGTATGTTGCGCAAGTGGCCGCCCAGTGG
>JABWCM010000007.1 GCA_013360285.1 Myxococcales bacterium | reverse complement strand
GATTCGACAAAGCCATAGGTCACCTCCTGCACTGGCTCGCCGAAAGTCTGCACCGCCTCAGCGCCGTTGGAAAGGACGCGGTTCGTTGAACGGATACAATTGATCCGTTCGCGGAGTTGTCGCGTATTGATGGCATAGTCGGCGCTGATGCCGCTTCAATAGAAAAACAAATCATTACTGCTATCTAGGAGAAAAACCATGAAGATTTATTTTGTTCGCGCCCTTGTATCTTTCGGTTTCGGAATCGCGGCCCTTGCCGGAGTCGCAGCACAGTCCCAGGCCGCCATCGTCTGCGAAGAAGTATTTGCGTGTCATGAAGAATATCGAATCAACGAAGACGGATTTTTGGCCCATGTCACCGTATGCGAACCCACATATGAGTGTTATGACGACGGCAACGGCCCCAATACGGGCGGCAAACCCAAATGTGTCACCGACAAAATCACCAAACAAAAGATCTGTGTGATGCCATAGTCGGTGGTTTACTGGGTCCGGATTTCACATGTTCTTTGAGTTATTCCCATACGGGTTGTCGATGGGGGTGTAGACTCGATCGTCATTATCGGGTTTTTCCAACCATTCCATAAACGTGATGGGGGGTGAGACGTGGGATGTGAGTTGCGCGGCCCACAGTGGTAATACAAAGTTGGGCAACGACGTATACAAATGAATCCCTTCGACACCCTTGGATTTTAACCATCCGACCGCCGCTGTGGCTTTGCGAATCCACTCTTGCGCTTGTTTGGAGTCGGTAAAGATCCTGGGATGGGGAAGCCACAACAGCGGCAGGTCGCCGCCCCACTTCTCGTTATCCTTCTGCGGTGCTTCAAAGTAGTTGGCTTGGGCCGGTTCCGGCGCCTCGTCGGTCGACGAGTCCGATTTGGCGATCACCACCAGCGCCACCTTTTTGCCTTCTCCCATCGGCGGGGCGTTCTTTTTCGGGTCCGGCAACGGCAACCAGGTGTTGGTGGCCTGATCGTGTCGAAACAAATGTTTTCCGGAGTCCGGGGGAGACTCCAACGGCGTGATTTCCCGCCGTAGGTTTTTGTCGTTGAGAGTGGTTTTGTACCGGCTGTTGTGGCAATACAACGTCACCGAAGTAGTCCGGTCAAACAGGTGCCCCACCAACCAAAACGATACCGCCAACGGGGCGTCGCCGCCAATATACACGTCGCGGGTGGTACGCATCGACCCCAAAGCCCGCGACACGTAGTTCCTAAAGTGACCGGCGAATTCCTTAAATGAATCCGCATCCATGGTTTGCCGAAACGACCGGACACCCGCATCGGGCCGAAACAACAACAACGGCATGGTGGGCGAACTCCCCACCCCGACAGACGGCAATAGCGTCCGATCCGGCGTGCCTTTTCGTTCCCCTTCCCCACGAATGTCGATCAAAATCCCCACGTCGCGGGCGCTTTTGGTATTGGCGTTTTCAAACGCCCGTTTGGCCAACTCATCGGCAATGTCGGCAGCGGATTCACTGTGAACATACACCCGGTTGATCGCATCGGTTTTGGCATGGATCCACCGTTGTCGAAGCTCCGCGTGATCCCGAACCAACTGTTCCGGTCCACGTTTCGGATCACTGCCTTTGGGATTCCCCCAAAACACCGGCACCAACTGCGCTTGTTTTCCTTGGTCCTCCAACGTGATAGCCCGCCGAATTTCGGTATCCACCCATTCGGAGTTGACGGACGAATCCGACAAAAACAACGCCACCACCGCGCCGTTGTCGATGTGTTTGGCCAATTCCTTGTCCAAATCAGCCCCCACCATCAGGTTATCGCGGTCCAACCACGGGGTAATCCCCCGTTTTTGCAACTCTTCGGCCACGTCGGAAACATGGGCTTTGTCGGCACTCGAATGGGATAAAAATACGGTCACGGGTTTCCATTGGTTGGTCATTGTCATGGCTTCGGTCATAATGCTCCTTGTCGAAACAGTTTGTTCGTCGCGCCTACGTTGTGCTTCTAATTCAATGTTGGGTTTGTGTACGATGGGAACTGCCGTCGTAGGCTTTTTGTAGTTGCGTTCCGGTTCTCCCACAATTTCTAAAAAACCATACCCCGCAGCCCCTTTGGCCCCCACACCATGCCACGATAGTCCATCGTTGAGCCACTCCCACACTTTTTCGATCATGGCAACGTCACCGAGTTTGGTCGCCCGAAAATAAACATCGAAGGTGGCGCCTGGGCTCAGGGCCAAAAAATATACCGGGATTGGGTTCTGCCAGTCGTTGGGCGGGTTTTTGCCATCTCCGGTATAATACGCACTGTTGTGACAATTGATGATGTCGATCTCCAACTTCGGCCACATGCTTGGCAGTGCGTCCAGAAACGCCACCCCTCCCAACCAATGGGGATCCTCGTCGTCGAGGGTTTCCGGCCCAAAGATCGTATTCCGTTCATCGTCCGTGGCGTTTTCATTCCATTCGGCAATCCCCCGGCACCAACCCTTTACCGTGCTCCCCGGAAGATACGGAACGCCATAAGTGCTGTGCAGCAACAGTCCCACTTCGGAAGGATGGGGCGCACCAACGCCGGTTACCAATCGGGTGGTGGTTTTTAACGTAACCCGCAAAGTCGGTTCCGCACCATTGGCCAAAAACAGCCGTTTCTGGCGGCCAATCGTTTGGGCCAACCGTTGGGTTTTCCGTTCTTCCTCCCGCTGCCCCGAAAACGCCTTGGCGAATTCCTCCAACGGCCCTTTGATCGGCTCAATACGTACATAACCGTCTTTCCACAACGGCAAATACCGTTGAAATACCAACGCCGCATTGGCGCCGACCGGAAAAGCCGTACCCGCGAAATAAGGTGCCAGGGATGGAACAATAAAACGTGTGCCGGCGGGCGACGAATTGGAAAACTGGGCCACAACTCCTCCTATGGTCGCTGCGATTTGGGCAACAAGGCTTTGGCAAAGGTTTTCAACGCTGCGGCGAATCGGATGGCTTCCGCGGTGACGGCGTTTAACGTTTCCGCATCCAACTTCGTGATTTCGTCGAGCAGCAGTTTGGCATCGGCTCGGTTGATTTTGCCCTCACGCCACCGTTCTCCATAGGATCCCAACAACCATTCGGCGATGGCGTTGGCGACTTGGAATCCGGCGGAACTTGTAGCCATCAACGTGGCCACGCTTTGGGCGAGTCCCAGGGTGCGCAACTCCAACGGCAATGAGTGGCATATCGACAATATCGAATCCGCCATATTCCCCCCCATCCAACCACGGACTTGGCCATATGCAGCCCGGTTTCGTTGTTCCATCATGACTTGGCTCCGTTTTGGGATTTGGGAAAACCGACCACCGTGGTCCACAAACACAACCCTTGGCCCACCGTTTCGTTGCCGCCGATTTGGGTGACCCATGATGTGTCACTGACACCCCACGGCCACTTGCTAATCAGGGAACTGTCCGCACGTGGTCGCACAAAACAAACAAACAACGATTCGGGGGGAACCGCTTCTTCGTACCACAGGTTTCCCCCACCGCTGCCGTCATGTTCTCCGCTCCCGGTGGTTTTGTTGTCGTTGAGTTTGATCCGCGCCGTTACTTGTGTAGCGGTCTTGGCGTAGTGAGAAAAGTCGCGCGTGTCGACAATGACCAATCGTTGTTCGATCCGCTTCTGGGTGTCCGTTTCGGTGTTGGGTAATAACGTCGCTAACTTAATCGCCAAGGTTTTCGCGGCAGCGCTGGTTTTCACTTTGGCCGGAGCATAACCGCCGTCATCCAACCCGAGCCCCCCCTTGGGCACCGTGGACGCGGCGATCAAAACACCTTCAGATTCCAGCGCCGCCAATTCACTTTCCAAAGAAAAATCAGCGGTCACACCCAGCGCGCGTAGGTCCCGTTGAAAGTTATGCAGCACCTCCCGACTGGTGATGTACACATACGGTTCATGTAAAGCTGGAACCGCGATCAACAACATCCGGGCTTCGCCGAAAATCACTGTGCCCGCTTCGAGTTCCTTTTCACCTTCCGGGCCAAACAAGTTCTTGACCAACGTTGACTCTTTTCCGTCCACCTTTTCCAACGCATCCCGCGCCACCCCCTTGATGCTGGTCCCCGGAATCACCGGATACCCCGTGTGCCGTTCCCGAAAAATCGGCAAATCCACCACGTCATCGGGTTGGCCCGACCCACAATGTAAAGGGCTCAACGTATAAATCGACGCGAGGACAATCCCCGTTCCGCCGGTTGTGTTTGCTGGTGCTGCCATTCACTTACCTCGTTTTGTTGTTATCTTTTTTATGTTCGACCGTGTCATCATCCATTGGTCCCAATAACACATGGCCAAACCCCATTTGGGTATCTGCTTTTTGTCCCACGACGGCATGGTGATGGAGTTGTTGGATCAACAATACTCTGTCGGCAACGTCACCCCCAACTATCTCCACCGGAAACGCCGTTCCAACATCGGCAAAACAACGGTTTTCCCGAGGCGTTTTTTTGGCCCAATCAAAACCACCGATCCACCGTGGGCCGCACAACATCCCTTCATGATGGACCCGAATTCGGGCGCCTCCATGGTTTGCCACGGCCAGATCCACCGGTGATTCCGTCTTTGTCGACAATTCCCCCGGCGTGACCAACACCATCCACAGTCGTAACGTGTCACCGGTTTTGGCTTGTTCGGTCACCCACGGCTCAATCCATGACCCATTCAAATAATCCACAATCCCCTGCGACCACGGCTTCGCTTCCTCCAACGCCACCGCCCCACTTTTCCGCCCCATGGACCCCGCTCCTGTCGTGAGCGCCCCCGGTTGTAGCGGCGTTTTCACATCGCCAACAAAAGAACACCACAACCCCGTACCCGGCGCAAACCGCAGCCGCTGTAAGGTGTACAACATTTCGTCTTTGGCGATTCCCTTGTCGTCGTCCACCTCAATTCCGGTCTGCTGCTCACCGCGCACAAATGGGGGCAGAGCCCGCCACGCCGTCACGTCCCGCGTGGTAAACCCAAAGGAAATCGTATTGAGCATTAGCTGAGCAAAGTCGGAACCCCGAACCCACCACAATCCCCCCGCTTTGTTTTTATCACCCCGAGGGAATCCATACAAAGCAGCAGGTGACTCCGCGTTCGACGACAGCCCAAGACTATCCCAAGACCGATGTGCCGATTGGATTTTTCGCGCCCGGCCTACACATCGACCTTTGTTTTTTTCGTCTGTTGGTTCAATCGCCACAAAAGCAGGCACAGGAAAATAGGGTTCTGGGTATCTTTTGTCTTCGGGAAGTACGGGGTCCCACCCCACCGGAAACGGTCCGGTGACCGACCAGCCATCCAGCAAAGAATCCGGAGGCCCCACCAACGCCGCGATGGTAACCTGGTCCGCCCCAGGCCCCAGCGCCACCTTGGGGTCGGCCGCTTGCAGCAGGCGAGTTCGTAACAATCCTTGAATCGTTCTCCCTGTCGGCGGAAACTCACACCTTACGTAATGGGTATCCCCGGCTTGATTGGTTTGGGGTGGCCCCCAATGAACAGAATCCAAAGGACGTAACAAAATGTTTTTGCGAATCATCATAGGTTTAATCCCCTCCTAAGGAGGCCAGGCTGCGGCACAGTTTAAGCGGTCCCACCGGTGAGTCCCCCCAAGCAAAACCCAACTCCCACAGGGTGAGCACATCTTGTAACAACTCCCGGTCTTTGACTTCCCCTTCGGCAAATCCAACCAAAACCCGTGGGTTGGGGATCTTTCGGTACGGAAACAACCCGCCCGCAACCGGTTGCCCTTCGGCGCGGCCTTCACCCATAGAAACTTTGGCAAACTCCGACAACGTATGCAGTTTATAGGGCAGCCGCCCCGCAAGGTTGTCTGTGGCAAAACCACGGATGACCCGCCCCAACACTTCGGTGAGATGGTGATAGTCCGCCACATCACCAAATCGCCCCACCATACGGGCTTTGATCCCCGACCGCGAATGGAGGGCAATCGCCAACGCCCCTTTGCCTTCGACATCTTTGGCGTCCTGGTCCAACATCCGTTTACCTTCCCGCAACAGTTGGGCCATGTCGGTCTTAAAATGGCCGTAAACAATCGATGCCGACAATGTTTGGTTAGGCCCCATCATCGGGATCACCCGGCCCCGTTGTGGCGAGGGCAACAGCTCCGAACCCGGACCATCGGTGGGATGGCGCAACACTTCCGAGATCGGCAATGCCAACGGTTTTCCCCGGTCGATCGTGGGGATCAAATACCGCTGCCGGGCAGATTCAGCGGACATGATGCTCCCACCCTGTTTACGCCATCCCCAGGCGTCGGTATCGGGTTGGGTATCGACGATCCACGGCGCCCGATAAAGTTGTTGTATCCGCGTCACATAAGCCAAGGTTTGATCCGCCGGCAAAATCGCCAGCAGGTCATCCCCGCCCGAATAAATCAATCGCCCCCCAAACTCCGCTTCCGTGACCCAGGGGACAATCGAATGGCCAAATTCCGCAAGCACCCGGCTGATAAACGCGTGCAACGACGGCCCCATCATCCTCGTTCGGTCGAGCAACGTTTCCCAACCCGCGCCGACCAATTTTTCGATCCACGGTTGGAATGACTTCTGGTCCTCCGGCGGCAGTTTTTTGGTTCGGTGGAATTGTTCGATCCATGCCACCAATTGCGGATTGAGTACGTCTCTCCAGGCGATTTTCATAGCACCGGGGTGACCCGCCAACAACTTACCAAGGCTGTCCCCATCCATTCGCACCACGGCGATGTGGGTGTTGGGTTTGGGGAGGTTGGCTTTTTTCATGGCGTCGCGAAGTTCTTTGGATGCAGCCCGCAGTTTATCTTCGTTTTTTTGCGTGATCGTTTCCGGAAACAGGATTTGGGCGTCGTATTTGAACAACTCCTGCATCGTGGGATCATTCGTAGCCTGGTCTGCTTCCTGAAGCCGCCGCAACGATCGGGGAAACTGGGTTTGGGGGCGATCGGCACGTTGTGCCGCGGAAACCAATTTCCGAACCGCCTGTAAAACAGCCCGGTCCTGTGACTTCGCCAAGGCTACCAATGTATCCTGCGCGGCGATGGCTGCCGTCGACGGAAACGGCACCCGGACCTTGCCATCTTTATCGGCCTTCCGTTCGTCGCCACCCCAAATCGTGTTGATTCCCAACGTTTCGCCACCCGCGGGGATCAGATATTTCACAAAAGCACAGCGCCCACACAACCGCGTTTTCCCCTGATCTTCATCGTCCACCTTTGCCCAAAAACCGCGCACCACTTGGCGGTGGCTGTCCCCCGACCCTGTTCCTTTGGTCGCCGAATTCAGATCATACAACGCTTCGAGCTGACCACATTGGGTACACTTTTCACCTTTTTCCACCGTCCCTTCAAACCGTTGAGACCGGTTGCGGATTTCATGCAGTCGCCCCAACATTTCGTGGTGATACGCATAATCAAACCCCCGTTCATTTTGCAGCAGCGGCAAATTGACACGCAAAAACACGTCGCGAGCGCTTTCGCTGTTGGCCCACGTTTCGTCACCGATCCAATCCCTCAATCGCGCCGCCCGTTGTTCCAACACTTCGCGCGTCTCCGTTGGAACCGAAAACACCCGTGTCTGATCCTGAAACGGCAGAAGGGGACGTGGTTTGGTTTTGTCGCCCAAATCCCCCAGTTGAGCCGGATCCAACCGTTCCGGCATCATCCACGGGACACACACCCACGACGCCTGCGGTGGATTTTTTAACTGCCGGTCCCAAATCGGCGTCCAATTGCCCCCGCCTTTCTTTTGCCACTCGGTTTGTAAGTAGTCCAGCACGGTATCGCTCAGCGATTTCCACCGCTTTTTCAACGCCTTTTCGCACTGTTCACCCAAAGTTTTTACAAACAGCAGGTCATTTTTCGGGTCGGTTGGTTCTTTTCCCTGGGGAATCAGCGCCACAAAACTGTTGGGAATCAATGCGGCAAAGGTTTTGATGTTCTCCCGAAACTCAGGCAACCAGGTTTTGTGACCCTTTTCCCACAACCACCGGTCCATTCGAGCATTTCCGCGCAGGTCGGGATACAAAATCGCATCGGGTCCATAAACCTCCACAATCGGTTCCATCGCCGCAAACGCCAATTCGGAAATCAAAAACGAAGTGACCCACAAATCCCGCCCGGTCCGCGCCTGTTCGATCCAGCGGCCGGGGGACCGCACCTGAAAACGAAACAAACATGGGGTTTCTTCGGCAGGCGGCTCCACGGCTTTTTTGCCGATTTTGCCGCTGACAAAGGCCGCGGCGGTAGACACCCGCAAATGATCCCAAATCGACACATCGGGACACCGTGTATCCGAAGGCAAAAACGCCCACAACACGTCTTCGGTGGCGGCACTTATAGGCGAATTTCCTTTGTTTTGCTGAACACGAGACAACTCGTGGACCATTTTACGCCACAACGTTCCATGCAGATTGTACAATGCCCCTTCGTTGTCCCAATCCCCCGGCTTCAATCCAAACTGTGTTACCGCCTGTTCTTGCGTCTGCTTGGTGTCGCGGATCGTATCGGGATCGGGCGGACCCATAGCCCCGGAGTGCATGATCGAAAGCCGGGCGCCCGGAGCCAACGGATGCGTGACCAACCCGAGCCGGTCCATCCGCATCACCCGAAACATCCCCGGCACATCCACCACGGGCCGATTTGCACCCGCGTCGATACGATCAGGCCGCGGTTCCGCTCCGGTCAATTCGTCCGGTGACGTTCCGCTACCATCGGTCATCACTTCCCGCAATGAAATCGCCACTTTTTTGTGCCCACCAAAGTAAGTTAACGCATAAGCTTTGTTGGGCGGATCGTGTAACCACTGGCGGATCTTATTTTGAAACAGGGTTTTTTTGTCCATGGTGTTGGGTCTTACCGAATGGTGTTAAGAAAAGTGTCGATTACATCTACAGAAGGCGCCGCCAGCGCCCGGTGGGTCCGCGATACCTGTGCTGCGGGAAAGGTCCCCGGCATGGGTGCAACCAACCGAATAAACGCCGCGTGATATCGCCCGCCGATCATGATAATGCGCAACAACAGTGGGCTAGCGTGGCGGTCCGTCGGGGTGTTTTGCAAAAACGGCACGAACATCACCGCCCGCCCCCCCGGCACCGACGAATACCGAAAAGTCAACGGCAATCCAAACGCAGCGCGGGTAGGAGTTTGACGCAGCGGAGCACCGCCGGTGCGCATTTCATACACCACGTGGTCTTTGACACTTTGATAATCGGGTTGCAACAGCACCCGAAAATCCTGCATCAACCGACCCCCACGGTTGAGCGCTTCTTCCCAGGACCGAAACCCCTGCCCGTCCACCTTGACCCGAAATGTTTCTCCCAAATGCGGATGAAACCACCGTTTGTGCCGATCATCGGGGGCGTTTGGCCACCCACCCAACCAGTCGTCAAAAACATCCAAGGTGTTCCCAACCGCACCCGCCCATTCGTTGGCCGAAGTCACGGCCCCTAACAACGGCAACGTTTTCAGATCCGCCAACCACTCCTGATGTTCGGCAGGCACAACCCGACCCGGAACCACCCCCCAAGAAACCAGTTGCGTCGACCCAAACCCCCGCCGCGACCGCATTCCCCACCCACCCAAATGCCCAAACGCCCACAATGCCGCCAACACCCCTCGGAAATGGCGGCGGGTAAACCGGTCCGACCGAAGAGCAAACGTGATGCGTAAGTTAAATTCGGTACCGGGAGCAATAGCCGTGCGCCCTTCGTTCCCCCGCATTCCCAAAGGAAACCCAAGATAAACCAACCCATTACGAGCCATCTTTCCCGACCCTTCGGTAAACCGATCCTTGGGGATGTCCCGCCAAGTGATGGTTTTGGGCGACTGCGGCAACGGGTCGAATCGGGTCCACACGGCGGACTGCCGCCCGTCACCATCGTCGTCGACACCGCCAAACACCATCGATTCGCTAAGACGAAAGTCAGGGTCAACAGCCCGAAACCAAAACCGCAACATCCCCCGCAACGAAGGTTCCCGCAACTCAGCCGCCTGGTCGGCCCCTCCCAAAAACAAAGGCGAAAGGACCCTAAATTGAACGTTGAGCGCCCATAGTTTCATTGTAATACCTCGCGGATGTGTTGAGCCATGCGTTTGCGGGCTCTGTCATGGTCAGCGGCATTCGGATCGAGCGAGCCATCCGGTTTCGGAATGGGCATAGCCCGAGTCGGCTGCACATCGTATCTGGCAATCTCCGGACCACAGTCCGCTTTCCAATCTTCGATCCGCAACACGGTCATCGATTTGCCCTCCGGAGGGACCAACAAATCGATCAGATGATTACTCATGTCGTCATGATGGCTGCAAATAAACAACTGCCGCCGCGAGGACGGCCACGGCTTCTCCTGGGTGTAGCCATACGCCAACTGTCGCCAGACCACTGCTTCTCGGGTGATGTTGGTCAGATCATAGGCGGTCGTTACATCGTCCAGCAGCAAAACGCGGTGGCCAATGTGGTCCGTCATAATCTGGTTTTGTGCGACCATAAACGAGACCCCCAACTGACCACGTTGTCCCGTGGACAACATCGCCACCTCTCGGCCATCGCCGGTGTGGATTTCCGAACGTAATCGAATCGCTTTGTCCACATTTTCGGATGTGGCTGTAACCTTTAGCGGCCAGAACTCTTTGCCCGCAAAATGAAATCGTGATGCTACTGTATTAAGTGCCGTATACAATTCGGAAAACCATGGTGGATCCGACGACTTCCCACGGCTTTGGATCCCGTCCAGCACATCCGTGGCCGCCTGGATTTTTGATTCCCACGTCTTTATTGCAGCGTCGATTTCCGTTCGTCGCTGCGCCACTCCATAAGCGGTAATTGCATTGATCCATGGTATGTGGTTGTTTTCCAAACTCTTCGCTTCTTTGATGAGCGTCTTTAAGCGGATTGCCAGATCCGATTTGGGAACGGTCAATTCGATCTGTTCGATCTGCCATTGCAGTCGCTGCACCTCGCTGTGGAGTGTTCGAAGCGCGTCAATGCGGGCGCTAATCGGTTGGAGTGCCGCTGTGGTTTCATCTTTTACCACCGCGCCTAACGCCTGCCGCAGCGCGGTCAGCGCTATAAACTTTTCCATGGTTTGCTGTTTTTCATGGAGAAACAATATTCCATCAAGAACATTTTTTCCTGCCGTCAAAAGCGGGCCTTCCACGTCGACGGTCTCCAGTTCGTTCAACTTGGTTCGCAACGTTGCCCGAAGCGCTTCGAGTTCATCACTTCGCGTTTCCCAGTCGCCAACCTGTTGTTTTAAGCGCGTTTCCACCTCTTGTTTGAGCATCTGTTGCGCCGTGTTTTGCACCAACTGCAAAAACTCCCTTGGTTTCTCGGACATGACCTCTGTCCGAATTGGTAAATCGGCGGGTATGGATGCACCGAGCAGCATGGGCGGCGGTTTGGGAGACGTGTCCTGGGTTTGTGCTTCTGGAGAGTCCACATTGAACACCGGCAAATCCAGTTTTAGTTCGTGGGCTTCTTTTAGCAGTTCCCACAGGTGGTCGTTCAGAAAAGATTCCCAGTCTCGTTGGATCTGTGGGTTGTCGATATATTGACTCAATTTGTTTTGCTCGCTTGTCTTTTTTTCCTCCATTTTTTCGATTGTAACTTCCAACAGCTTCCCTAACGCATCGATCTGCGGGGGATTGGGCTCCAAAATATCCCGCAGGGTTTTTCCACTTGTGGTTTCGTCAAATAATTCTTCTAGCCGATCTTGAAAATAACTTGCCAGCCGCGCATCCAGCGACGGAAATCCAGGGAGATTGAGAGTGAGCGAAGTATCCCGGACCACAAGGCCACCGGTCCACTTGTAGGTAAAGGTTTGTTCGGTTGCTTCTTTGGCTTCCAGGCTAACGGTAATCGGATCGAGACTAAACGGCGTATCGCGTAGGTACCGATCACCATCCACTTCGATTTCGAAACTGCGATCACTCTTGTCTTGTGAGCGTCGGTGAAATAATGCCGCCTGTTGGTCCTTTTTGAAAAAACATCCTCGGGTCAATGCCATACACAACGCTTCGAGCAACGTGCTTTTCCCAAACCCGTTCGCCGCCACGATCAACACAATGTCTCCGAGTTTTGTTTTGGTCGAAGTTGGGGCGTTGTTGGAGGGGACTGTTACTGGTGTCGAATGCGGAACGCCGCGGAAACCTTTCACCGTAAGTCGATTCACCCGCGCTAGTATATGGGATCCAGTGGCCGGCTCGGCTGGCGTGGTATCCGCATCGTCGTTAGGTTGGAAGGCTACTGTCACATCCGCCCAGCTTGTTACGACCGAATGTAAGTCTCGTTTATTGAACCCGCCACCATTGTCGCGGTAGAGCACATTTAGCGGGTCCAATAATTTCTTCAGATCGTCAGTTGATGGAGGAAGGTTTTTGACAATACGATTCCAATATGCCGTCAGTTCCAACTTGTCGGCATCCACCGCCGCGAGTTGCGGTAAATCGGGGGACAACAGGTCCTGCTTGCGTCCTGCATAGGTGTGCAGGTTGTCGATGTTGTTTTGATTCGTTGTATCCTTGAGGGCCACTTGTTTCACCACGTACAACGCAAACCGACCCTGGTGCCAATCTTGATCCGCAGCCCACTTGGAAAAGACCTGTCGGGTGGTCTCTTCTGATTCAACGACGATGCCGACAATCGGTCGAACCAAATCCTCCCCAAGGGCTGCTTGGCGAACCGTTTCACAGATTATGGCCAAGTCTTGTCGATCCTCATCGGTCGGAGCCGCATTTCCTTGGTAAGAGAATTGAATTATGATCGCGATGTCGGTTCCCAAACATTCTTCGATAATCCACTTGTGATAAGATAACGACTTCGAAATGTTTAGGTCGGGTTGCAACAGATTGCTGGCACTCATGGTTGGGGCCCTCTCAAGCGAGTGTGGTGCTTGCTCAGCACCATGGATAAGGCGGCGGCACGGCGTAGCCCTTGGATGATGCGAAGGAAGCATTGTTTTTGTCTGTCCGGTGGATTCGCGGTTTCAGAGTATCGTTCATCCCCGGCGGAAGCACCTTCCAAAGTCGGCCAAATCGCACGTTCAAACACGAGGCTCGCCGGAACAGTCGCATATTCGCCTATATGTAAAGGCATGTGGTCCACTCTGTACTCCATCCGCCCCCGGCGGATCTGAGTTCCCAACGTCGGAATCAGGATTCGTATGGCATGACGCCCCCGGCCACCGCTTGGGTGTAAACCATCTTTGGCGTTGCGGGGAGGGTTGGGACTGTCTTCGGACACCAAAGCTACCCGGAGTGTGGAATGGTTCGAGTCGGTGTCCTTGTCCATGTTGGCATTTAACGAAAACACCGGTCCGAAACCCGGTTGCGTAGTCCACGGAACGTGGTCATCCGTATGTTCCACATGTTCACCCAGAAAATACACCAATGCCAGTGTGATCCACCATTGCAGCCGATCTTGGCGATACGGGTGGTATTCGGCTTTCACTTTCGGTATATGGTTTCCGCCTCTGGACTCTGCCAACGTCGGAAATCGTTTCATCCACGTCAACAATTCCATCCACAACAACGGTTGCCATCTTCCGCCGGAGTCATCGCGCGGTTCCCACAATGTGGTTGGATCACGCAAACAATCACAAAGGTGGGAACGTGCGACCTGTGTCTGATCTTGAGTCCGGTCGCTGAGCCATTGCTCCAACCGATCCAAAATCGCTGCTACACCATGGTTGGGAATACCCGCGTCCCGCAACCAACGGGGAAAGTCGGACCGATGCAGGTCCGTTCTCAAAACCCGCACAATCGCCAATTGATACAACCGTTTCCATAACAGGTCGGCGCTGAGGTTATTGGGATCGTGGTTGTTCCCGGTCGGGTCGTCCAAACCCCGAAACCAGGAACGCTTCGGCTCCGCTGACAAAGCACTGTGATCCCGTCCTCCGATGATCAAATCAAACACCCGTGTGGTTGTACTGTCTCGTGGTGGTGGTGTTTCTTGCGGTCGATAGGCGTCGATAAATCCCTGTAACAGTTGGCTTTGGGGAAAAGAAGGTTCGGCATCGTACATGGTCACATAAGGCGCATGGGGTCGGTGGCAGGGGCTGTTCAGCCAGGCGCATTCCCGTAGCCCGTCGGGGTCCTGACAATCGGGGTCGCGGCCGGTTCGTGACCTCCCGCGTCCGTCGTTGTGGGCGGAGAATTCATCTACCAGCGCCAGCACGGTGTGGCGAATTTGTGGTTCTTCAGCACCAAATCCGGAAAACAACAATGTTCGTGTCCGGCCAACGTGGCCGATCAGCGCATGTTTCCAGCCATCCGAACGCAACTTCTGCAATTGCCGTTCGGTCAGCAAGATTCGTTCGGCAGCAAGGCGATGGCGGCCGTGGTCACCGCTAGTTCCCGCCGCATAGGCATAGTCTTGGGCGCAGCCGTTGAGCTTATATAAATGAAGGACGGGTTCGGTGCCCATCTGCGCTTCGGCGCCATAATCGGTGTAATGTTCCAGCGACGTGATGACCCGCAACGTGTCCTGCGTGTTTAAATTACCAAACGACTCCCTATAGGCTGTCTCAATGCACGTATCGTAATTGGTCGACATCACATCGGTGACCCATCCTTCTCGGACCATATAGGCCAAATATCGGTGACATGCCGTGGGTTGAAGTTCTGCAAACTTTGAAATCTGGGCGGCCTGCATGATTTCGGTGAGTGGTGAGAACCACGATGCAATTTCGGCGATCTTGGCAAGGTTTAGGGTGGAAGTGTTGACATCCTTGCCGTCCAGTCTTCCGCTCTCCTTCCGTCCCGCCCGCGCCGTCGCGTTCCCCGGCGGAATCAACTTGGCGATCCGCCCGTGCATCGCGGGTGCCGACGGGACAAAACCCGGCTCGCCCGGAATCCGTGCCCCCGCGCTAAACCCCGCGCCTACAAACGGCACCACACGACGGTCCACGATTCGGCCCACCAGTCGTCTTAGTCGGCAACTTAAGCGGCATGTTGTATCACTTTGGGGCGGCGTTCCGCCCGATTGTCCGTTGTGTTGCGTCCCGTTGCTCATCGCCATCCTACTGCTTTTGGCGGGTAATTCCGTTTCTGTTTATTAGTGTGCAACAGCGCCAACGAATCCGTCAAGGCAGCGTGGAGTTGTCTCCGAGTGCCCGGCCGCGCCCCGTTTCTTTGCTTTGTTGGATCACAGCAAACTTCGTGCCTACTTTGAATCCTTGATCGTGCCCGTCTCTTCTGGCCGGTTTGCCTGTGTTTTGTGGCCCTGGGTTGTGCTTGGCCAACCATCTTTTACCCCTCGTTGGGTGTGCACAATGGGCTGTGCCCATGGGCGGATTGGGCGATCTCTTGTTTACGGTCGCATGGAATTCGGATTCAAACGCCAATGTCACGCTCAACCGCACCAACTTAGCAATCACAGCCGACTGTATGCCTCGTGCCGTCGCGGAATGCCCTGTCGGTTCCATAACTCGACCCCGTTTTGCCGCGGGGTGCCCTATCGGTTCCATAACTCGACCCCGTTTTGCCGCGGGGTGCCCTATCGGTTCCGTAACATGACCCCGTTTTGCCGCGGGGTGCCCTATCGGTTCCATACCCCTACCCCTCTTTGCCGCTTGGTGCCTTGTCGGTTGCCTACCACGACCCCGTTTTTGCACCGGATATCGTGTCGGCTTGATCGCATGAGCTTGCTGATTTTCCCGTCCGCATTTGCCGTTATGCTCACTGTGCCCAACAATTCGACCGGCAATACTATGAGGTTGTGAAAAACTAGCTGAACGAACTTGGAGGGATGCTTTTGGCCTCACTGCCCAGAAAAAACCCTGCGCCATATTCCCGATATGACTCGATTTTCTTCCGGGTATCGGTGCCAAAATCCCCGCGTCCAAGTCCGTCCCCATATTTTTTCACAAGCTCTATCAGTTCCTCATGTATTTTTCTGAAAATGAAAACGTTCTTTTTATTCCTTCGATTGCCCATTCATTTCTTATGTCCCGAGAAACAAAAAGTCCTTGCATGGGTTTGCGAACTTGTGATACGCGACTGCTCGCTGCTTGGGCAGTTTCCGAAAAACTTAAGGAGGCACAATGACCGCAAAATTAGCCAAAAATGCTTCGGGCATACGTCATCTTCGGTGGGGGCGCGAAGTCCTTGCCAGTCTCAATTCACATCTGAAATTAAATTACTTACTTACCCCCGTACAACGCCAGGCTTTGCAAGCTGAGACCACCATTTTTGGAGCCTATGTCGCAGGACTTGATGCTACGGTAACCCCCTATCGTTCCTATTTGGACACGGCATATACAGAAATTCGCGCCGACCAACGGGTGGGGGATTATTTGTGTGACGATTCGTTTCGACATGCCGACGGTGGATTAAAACCCTACTCCGAGGACATCAAAAGTTATATTTCCGGTGGTTTTCCCGCCATTTTGTCCAATCTTGTCCTTTCCCGCGTCCTGTCCTCTGGGCGTGTTCGCACCGTGGAATTGGTCCGCCATGCAGCGTTATTGATCGGCAGCTTACCGCCGGCGATTCCGATTGCTCAATCCTTAAGTGAATCATTGACCAAGGCTGCGAATGTGTTGGACGATGCCAACAAACGACGCGCGGAACTGATCGACCCCCAGCGGAAACCTTTGCGATTTGCAATGTTACGTGCGGTGATGGACCTGCGTGAAGCATCGGAACAAATGGATGGGCGCCTTCGAACCCATTTTAATGCCCGGTTTATCGACAGTCTTTATCCTGAATTACAATCCAATCGGATGACCATCGTGGACGATGAAGAGGACGAAGTCGATGAGAATGGTCCGGTAACGGTGGATTCTGGGGATTAACGTGGCACCCTAACCCTCCCAGTCACCTCAGCTCCTTCGTTTGGGCTTCGTTCCGGTACCGATTCAATAGCTCCTGCATCACCACAAGCTCTGAGCTTATTTCCGCCGAATTGTTTTGTTGGTGGGGATCTAGAGATGACTTCCTGATATTTCTCAGGATTTTTTCGAACGATTCGGCGAAAATCCGGCTTGCCAAAAATTCCCCTAAAAAACACCAGCCACCTAGAACGGCGACTATCGTTTTTGATACGCAACGATGCTGGGGTGGTTCACATAGGCGTCGGTCAGTGCGTTGAGGTGGGGATAGGGGTCCAAATCTTCGGGGGAAATTCCGTCCAGACCGCCGGCTCGGATTTGTAACAATTGTTGCGCTACCACCAGGTCGGCAATCGACAGGTCGGTCCCGCCTAAAAACGGTTTTCCGAATCGTTGGGCTAGGCCTTCTACATATTGTAAAACCTTGAGCATCGGGCCGGCTTTGAACACGGCACGCATTTCCAGTTTTTTTGCCATATCCCGCTCCATCAAACTGGGGGTCAACTCATGGGACAACGTATCGTTGAACGTATCCAACGCACTGTCGACCACAAACGCGGCCAGCGGATCGTTGGGGTACAACGTTGTGTTGCCCACCCGCGCTACGTACCGCAATATCGCCGCGGTTTGGGTCATGGTGACCCCATCCACCTCAAACGTGGGGACCGCTCCCAACGGAAACACGCCTTGTTCTTTCAGTGCTGCATATTCGGGAAACTTCAATCGTTTGTCTTGGTAAGGTAACCCCGCGATAAACAACGCCACACGAATGGGCTCGGCGCGGCCCGGAAAGTCGAAATAAGTCAAGATCAGATTCGGCATGGTTGAAACTCCGCCAGTAAAATAAAACTACCCGGATTATTCCCAATCCGGTCGGCAACCGGTCGTTGTGACCGAAGATGCCGGCGCAGAATAGGTCCATCGCGGCGAGTTGGCAAGGTCCATCATTCGGTCCCGCCGGTATTGGCCGCACTTTTGTCAGTCGGGACAGGGGCACCCTCTCAGGGCGCCGTCACATCCAAATGACCCATCATCCCCCGTTCGGCATGTTCCAGAATGTGGCAATGGAACATCCATTGGCCCGGATGGTCTTCCAACAACACGCGCAACGTCGTGGTTTGTTTTGCTTTTACGTTGATCGTATCCCGCCAGGCGGCAAAGGTAGGTGTTTCGCCATGGTTGTCCGTCACTTGAAAACGGAACCCATGTAAATGAAATGGATGGTCCATTTCCGTGGTGTTGTCCAAAATCCACTCCTCAACCGTGGTCAATTTTCCCACAAACTGTTCCCCATCGGGCCAGGTTTTTCCATTAAACGAAAACGTGGGCTCCATCACCATGGTGCCGCTGCCCGAGCCGTGGCCTTGGTGGCCAGCATGTCCGCCTTCCCCCATGTTCCCCATCGATTCTTCCAATTTTAAGGTTCGTTGGATAATCGGTTCACCCAACTTGTCTATCACACGTAAAGAGCTGGGAATCGCCGGTGGGTTCACCACGGCTTCCCCCATTGTTTTTGACTGAAATAGCACCACTTCCGGCGCCGCCCCCGTTCCATGGCCCCGATCATAAACCCCACTTTTCCAGGTCAACATCTCCCCTTCTTGTGAATCCGCCGTCACGACTACTTCCGCCCGTTCTCCGGGCACCAGCAGGATTTCTTCGATCGTTTGTGGGGATTCCAATAACCCGCCGTCACTTGCGATTTGGGTTAACGACCGCCCGTCCAACTTCAAACGGAAATACCTGGCGTTGGCTGCATTGACAAACCGGAACCGGTGTAATCCCCCCGGCTCCATCGCTACAATGGGGTTGGCTTTGCCGTTGACCACCACGAGATTTCCCTGTCTCCCCACCATGGCTTGCTGCACTTCAAACGGCGCCAACTGACCTTCGGCGTTCAACAATAGGTCATCCAACACAAATACCCGATCGGTCGTCGTCTCCGGCTCATCGTTGCCCCGCACCACGATGGTCCCCACCAGTCCCCGCTCCACCTGTTCGTCCGAACGGATATGGGGGTGATACCAAAACGTTCCTGCGTCCGGCACCACAAACTCATAAACAAATTCCTCCCCAACTCCAATGGGGGACTGCAAAGTCGGCACCCCATCCATTGCCGCAGGTACCCTCACCCCATGCCAATGAATCGTGGTCGATTCCGGCAACGAGTTCTTGAGCGTCACCCGAACGGTGTCCCCCACCTTCGCGGAAATCTGCGGACCGGGAAACACCCCGTTGTATGTCCACATTTCCACTTCGATGCCGTCCGCAATCTTCACCGTTGCCGGTTTGGCTTCCAATACCACTGCAACCACGTTTTCCGCCGGATCCACATCGTCGGCAATCACGGTCTCAAACGGCCCTTCCATCGGCTCCACCTCCATCACTTCCGGAATATCAAACGTCGCCTCCACCGCCGAATCCTTGGATTCTTCGCCGGAACAGCCCACGAGGGCCAGTGCCACACAACCTACCCCAAAACCCAAACCCATTTTTCGCGTCATCTTGACCTCACACTATTAGCCTGCCACTGTTCATCCAACATCTTCTTTTTAATGGTGTAATACAACACCGGATAGATCAATAATTCCAATAAAAAACTGGTTCCCAGGCCCCCGATAAGCGGTGCCGCCAATCGGCGCATCGTATCGGCTCCCGCCCCCATCGCCCACAACAGCGGCACCAAACCCACAAAGGTGGTAATCACCATCATCGTTTTGGGGCGAAGCCGTTTCGCCGCCCCATCATGAACCGCCATCCACAAATCTTGGGCGTTTCTCATTTTGCCCTCGCGGGAAAATCGTTCAAAACTGTTTTCCAGATACAACAGCATCACCAATCCGGTTTCGGCATCCAGACCCGCCAGTGCAATGAGTCCTACGCCCACGGCCAACGACAGGTTGTAATCAAGAGCATACAAAAACCAAATCGCTCCGATCAAACTAAACGGCACTGCCAACATCACGATCCCCACCCGGAGCCAACTCCGCGTTGCTCCATAAAGCAACATGACGATCATCACCAGCACCACCGGAATCACAATCTGTAATCGTTCTTTTGCTTTTACCAGATATTCGTATTGCCCCGACCAAACAACCGTATATCCCATCGGGGTCGGCACCTGGCGTTTGATCACTTCTTTTGCCAAATCAACATATCTGCCGATGTCCATACCCTGGATGTCCACGTACACCCAACTGGTCCAGCGAGCGTTTTCGCTTTTGATCATCGGTGGCCCATCGGCCAATTCAATTTTCGCCAACTGTCCAAGAGGAATCTGCCGACCATGTTCTACCGGAACCAAAATGGCTTTTAATGCCGGTAAGTTATCACGCAATTCGTGAGGGTAACGAATGCTTACGGGATACCGCTCGAGCCCTTCTACCGTTTCGGTTACCGCCATGCCGCCCAACGCCATCGCAACCGTATCGTTTACATCTTCCACCGTGAGCCCCAATCGGGCGATTTCTTGGCGGTCGATTTGAATGTCTACAAACGATCCCCCCAAATTTTTTTCCGCAAACGCACTGGTGGTGTACCCAGAAGTCTCCGGCGCCGTTTTTAACGCCAACACCATTTGTTGGGCCGTGTCATCCAACACCTTGAGATCCGGCCCCATGATTTTGATCCCCACGGGAGTTCGAATGCCGGTAGACAACATGTCGATACGGGTCCGAATCGGCATCGTCCAGGCGTTTGTCAGCCCGGGAATTTGCACCGCATCGTTGAGCCCCGGTACCCGGATTCCCCCCGGCATATCGTACCCATACAACAACTCATCGACAGTGATGGGGCGGTGCTGGGGCCACACCCAGGCCAACGGCGCCGACAACCAAGATGGCCATCCGGAAAACCAGCGGGGAATCTCCCGGGTTCGCCACAATGATTTGTCCCGTTTCAACCGAATGGTGGTTTCAAGCATACTCATCGGCGCCGGATCGGTCGCGGTTTCTGCCTGACCGGCTTTCCCCAACACCGTTTCCACTTCGGGGAACTGCCGGATCAATCGTCCGGTCTGTTGTAACAATTCTCCGGCTTTCCCCACGCTCAACCCCGGATCGGTCGTCGGCATATACAACAAATCCCCCTCTTCCAACGGAGGCATAAACTCACTTCCCAATTGGGACAACGGATAAACCGTTACGGCCATCAACAACAAACAGCCAACAAGAGTCGCTGCTCTATGGCGCATGACCAACCGAAAGGCCGGATTGTACGCCGCTTCCAACCACCGACTGATCGGGTTTTGTTCTTCACCAACAAGTCGTTGGCGGCGAAGGACAATGGCGGAGAGCACTACCCACACCCCCACCATAACCCATCTCCAATCCGCAAACGATCCAAGCGGCATCACCGCAAACCCAAGAGCCCCACCCCCCACCATGATGGCCGATAAAACCCACCGAAAACGGCGGGATCGGTGTGTCGCAAACACATCATCGCGTACCAACGCCAACATCAACGCTGGAATGACGGTCACGGCCAACAATGCTGCCGATGCCATCGCAAAGGTTTTGGTCCACGCCAAAGGGCGAAACAGTTTGCCGGATTGTTCGCCAAGCACAAATACCGGCAGAAAACTGACAGTGATAATCAGCAAACTGAAAAACAAACTGGGCCCCAATTCCACCGCGGCGTCGGTGATGACGTCTATTCTTGTCCGTGGTGGGCCGCCCCCACTCACCCGTTTCGCCTCCCACTCCAAATGTTTATGCGCGTTTTCCACCATCACAATGGAGCTGTCGACCATCACCCCAATGGCCAACGCAATGCCCCCCAGACTCATGATGTTGGCGTTGATTCCCAACAGGTGCATGAGCAACAAACTCAACAACACCCCCGTCGGCAACACAAATACGGCGACCAAGGCGCTGCGGGCGTGTAACAAAAACAACATACACACGACCGATACCACGGCGATTTCTTCCACCAACGTATTGGTCAAAGTAGCGATCGACCGTTGGATCAAATCGCTGCGATCATAGGCAACGTCGATCGCAACGCCGGGGGGCAGCCCGACTTCCAGTTCCTTGAGGCGTTTTTTGACGTGGGCAATGGCGGCATTGGCATTTTCCCCAAACCGCATCACCACGATTCCCCCCACGACATCCCCATCCCCATTCCAATCGGTCAATCCACGCCGCATATCCGGCCCCAGGCGAATATCGGCCACATCACGTAGGCGAATGGGGGTGCCGGACATCGTCGTGCCCACCGCTATGAGACCCAAATCCGACAACACTCGAGCGGTAAAATCCCGGGTGTGGGGCGATGTCTCCGGTGTATCCCCCGAATTTGGGGTACCCAGATATCCCAAGCTGCGCACCATAAATTCCCGTTCACCGATTTCAATGGTGCCGCCCCCCGTGTCCCCATTGGACCGTTTTACCTTATCCTGCACGTCGTGAATCGAGATTCCATATGCCAACAATTTATCCGGGTCGACTACCACTTGGTATTGTTTGACGAATCCACCAATCGACGCCAATTCGCTAACCCCTGGAAGGGTCGTCAGATCGACCCGCAAATACCAATCCTGCAATCCACGTAACTGGGCCAAATCCACGTTGGGTTCTACAAGCGGGGTATTCTCGATGGGGCATCTTTCCAGCCCTTGTTGCAACACCACGGTTTTGAGCCTTGGTCGTTCCGCTTCGGCAACGTCGGTCAAAAGCCCAACCACACGTTGGGTTTGCGGGTCCACATACACCGTTTTCGATTTTTGAAAAATCCGATGGTGCACCAAGCGGGATCGTATGTCATCGGGCTGATCCAACGAAGCATACCAACGGTCCTCGACCGGGTCATGAACAATCCCCTGGGGATGATTTTTGCAATAAGGACCGGTTTGCAAAACGTATTGATATACCCACCCTACCCCGGTTGCGTCCGGCCCGATTTGTGGGCGTGCCCCCGGGGGTAATTTGTTGGAAACCGTGCTGAGCTGTTCCAATACGCGGCTTCGAGCCCAATACAAATCCGTTCCATCTTCAAACAATACATAAACAAAACTCACCCCAAACATACTGTAACCCCGCACTACAGCGGCCTGCGGCACTGCCAGCATGGCGGTGGTCAGAGGATACGTAACCTGGTCTTCAACGATTTGTGGGGCTTGCCCAGCAAATGGGGTGCGCAAAATAACCTGAACATCACTTAAATCCGGGATCGCATCGACTTTGGTTTGCCCTACCGCCCACAACCCCGACGCCACAACAAACCCACACAGCAACAACACGAGTGACCGATGGTGGATACAGAGGCGGATCAGTCGGGCGATCATGGCGTGCCTCCATGGCTCTCGTGGCCGGAGGCAGGAGCATTTCCCCGATTGGGAGTCGAATCGGAAGGAGGCGCGGCTGAAGGAGCGACTGACGATCCGTCGGCAATCGACCACTCCGGAAGACGTGCGGTGTCGTCGGCACACGCCAACATTCCGCTTCCGAAATAGGGGTTTCGTACTTTTCCCGGCGCCTGAACCCAACTGGCTCCCCCTTTGTCTTTTCGAAACATGGGGCAATGGTGAACCATGAGTCCCTCACCCCATTCCTTGGGTGCACCGGTCATTTTCAACAACGAAATCAGCGGATCACTCAGTGATGTAAACAGTTTTCTTTGTGATTTTAGATCGGGGGCTTCACTTAACGCAATCGCCGCATCTTCCAATTCCTTTGTTTCGGGATGTTTTTCCCAGAACTCAACAGTTCCCGCTTGGGTGCCGGTGCGCAAGGTACGCATCAGTTCACCGATTTTTTTGGCCTTTTCAAGAACTCCCTCATTGGAATCCGAGGCAAATCCATCGGCGATTTCCAGATAAGTCCGGATGACGGTTTCGAACAACTCTACCGACTGGGGCGGCAACATCAAATGGGGGTCAACAGGATGGGCAGACACCGGTGCCAATGGGGCTGGTTCGGCGGACGGCATTTCCCCGCGGATCATCCGCGCCAATCCTTCCCGCAGCCGTACTTCACTGTCCAACAAAAACTGGCCGCTTGTGACCACCCGGTCATTTTCCCCGACGCCGGAAAGAATCACCACGTTGCCGTCCACCGTTTCCGGGCCCACTTCCACTTCGCGGGGTTCAAATCGGCCGGCGCCGAGGCTTACCAACACGAGATTGCGCTGCCCCGTACGCAACACGGCCTCACGGGGGACCAACCAGCCGTTTTCTTCATCCCCCACATGCAGTTGAGCGCGCACAAACATCCCGGGTACCAACTTGCCGTCCTGATTGGGTAACTCAATTCGTACTTTGGCTTGACGGCTATCCATATCCAACTCGGGATAAACCAAGGTCACTACCCCTTCCCACCGTCCTCCGCCGTCAACAGGAGACTCAATATCCACTTTTTGTCCCACCCGAACCAACGCCAAATCCTGTTCGTATACCGTTATTTCTGCCCAAACTTTGGACAGGTCGGCAATCTTGAGCAAACTCATCCCCGGCATCACCTGCATACCGTCATACACCATTTTTTCGGTAACAACCCCGTCCATGGGGCTTAACCAAGGGATTCGCCGTTTAGGTGGTTGGCCGGCTTTGAGGTCTTCGATGACCGAATTGGGCACATCCAGGTTTCTCATTCGAATCTCGGCCGCACGTTTTAGCTCCGGATCGGTGGTGGTGCGCAACATTTCGGCGAATTCCTGCTGCGCCGCAATCACCATGGGGGAATAAAACTTAAACAAGGGCTCGTCTTTACGAACCCGCGCCCCCATCGACGGCACCAACAGTCCTTCGATATACCCTTCACTCCGAACCGTCACATCATATACCGAGGCTTCGTTGGGTTGAATCGTTCCTATCGCCCGAACGGTCCGAACAATGGGGCCTTTTGTGACCGGTTGTACACGAACCCCCATATTCTGAACCACCACGGGGTCGATGGTCACTTGTCCCGTCAACTTCGCCGGGTCAACCGGCGTCAGGTCCATTTGGCAAATGGGGCACAATCCGGGTTTGGGCAGAATCACCCATGGGTGCATCCCGCAGGTATAAAACGACGCCGCCCCACCGTCGGCCTCCAATTCGCCATGATCATGTCCACCCCACGCCTGGTGTCCCCACTGCCAAATACCTGGCCCGGCCCACGCACCAACGAGTAAACCCACTAACAAACCTGCGACCCCTTTTATCAACCCGCTGCGGCGGTGACTGGGCGCGTTATTCGCAAACTCATTGTCAATATTCATATTCATGGCAGTCCTCCAGCCATCGTTCGAATGCGTGCCCACATACTCCATACCTCGCGGCGTTGTTCCGCGATTTCCAACTGCACCATTCGCTGCATCTCCAACATTTCGTCCAACATGGTCCAATCCGCTTCCCCAAACTGATATTCTTTATAAACAACAACAACCGCCTTGTTGATCCGCGGGAGTGTATGGGATTCATTCAAAGTCACCATCTCGACCATTTCCGTCCACTCCGCCATCATCTGTGTCAGTTCGGCCGCCACCTGTTTTTCCGTGCCGGAAACATCGGCAATCATGGCATTGGTCTCCAGGTTTACCTCGGTAAGATAAGGGCTCCCAACCAAAAAATCCCATGGGTCGCCCACCCGGGGGAACGCTCCAGCGGTCAGCCGGGTTTCTACCGTCAAATTCGGAAACAATTGCCGACGCAGCATATGCCGCATCGCCGTCATACGTTCCGCCATTGCCCGCGCCATCCTTATCATCGGGGCAAAATCGTGGGCGTGGGTCAACACCGATGAACCGGTCGGCAAGGACGGCAGCCCGTGGGGTGTTTCGATAAACACTCCTTCCAATTGCGTCGGGTCCAAATCCAGCACAGAAGAAAGCGACCGCAACGCCGCATCCAGTTGCCGTTTGGCAGCGTTATATTCTATGGTCATCAACTCGGCGCGGCTTTTGTTTTGAAGCAGTGTCGACAAAGGTGCAGTTGCGTTTTCGTAGTTTTTTTTTGTGATCTCAACCGCGGTTTGTGCCAATTGTTGTTGTTTTGCCAACACCGCGATTTTTGCTCGTTGTTGTTCCACCAGAAATACCGCCTCGTCGAGCCGTTCTATTTCACCCCATACTTCACCGGCAAAAACAGCTCGCGCTAGGACCACATCGGCGTGGGCCACCATCGCCCCCAATCGTTCCATTCCATATGGAATCGCCCCGTCGTCCGGCCCCATGCCGCCGCCTCCCATGCCGCCGTCCTGTACCGACGATTCCATAGGTTCGTTCATTTCCCCCATGCCGGTTCCCGATGATGGCCGAAACGAACTGACCCGCGAAGCAACCTGCTCAATCGCCAGAAGTTGCCCCAGCCGGCTGGTTGCGGCCCGATTTCGTTTTACCGCGGCCAGAACCGTCTTACCGCGTGTCAACGCGAGCCCACGCAGCGTTTCCGCCGAAAGGCGTCGCGGAATAGGGGCACCTGCGGGAGGGGCCGCTCGTAACCAAGTCACCATCGTTCCGAGACCTGCCTCCACCAGCTCGGCCTCCGAAACGACAGCATCGGAATCAATGGGTTTCACCACCAACGACTCGTCCCTCGGTGACGCCGCTTGGGGGTACAACATGGGGGACCCCGTCAGACTTGCCGCCGACCGGCTCCAATCTTGGTTTGTTTCGGGAACCGCCGGTGCACAACTCATAAAAATTCCAAACCCCACAACGACGAACCGCAAAATCCGGGTTATCCGTAGTCCGATCATGGCGTCACCTCACCTTCGGCAGCTTGGATAAGCGGAATCCCAACCAGATTTTCCACCATGACTGCGGCCACAAACAAATCGGTCACCGCGCGCTGTTTTCCCAATGAAAACGTGTACCAAGCCGCCCGTGCTTCCAGCAGTTCGGGCATGGTGTCGGGATTTTGGTGCTGTTGTTGGGCCAATATGAACGCCGCATCCATTGCTTGTTGTGCACGCGGGAGCAACACCTCGTCGTACAGGGTAAAAAGCCGTTCCGCGTTCCGCATTTGAAACAACTTTTCCTCCAGCGAGGCAATGGCCGTGTCCACCTCGGCTTTTTTTTCCCACACCATGGCTTCCAGTTTGGCGTTTTTTTGACGGACACCCGCCGCGGTTGCATAAAACGACCATGGAAAGGACATCCCAAACATCAGCGCAACATCGGTTTCCCCCGATGAAGCACTATGTGCCGCCGTAGGATTCCCATCACCCACCATGACCATCGCGCCAATAGCCAGGTCGGGAAACCACATCCCTTTTGATTCAGCGACCATCGCTTCCCCCATTCGAATTTCATCATCCATCGCCAACAACTGGGGGCGATGGGACAACATAAGAGTTTGTAGTTGGTGTGCATCCTGGGGAATACGCACCCGATGCAGGGGTGCTACAGCCGTCCATTTTTTGGCGTCGGACAAAGAAGAACCCACCATTGCGGCGATTTGAACCGCAAGGGTGGTCCGTTTTTCTTCCAATGTGATGCGGTCATATTCCAATTGCGCCAACTGCGCCATAACCCGCGTCACGTCCACCAGGGTACCGCTTCCTTGGGCGAAATTTTTTGCCCCTAAACTACCAATATGCCCGGCAATCTCCCGATTGTTCCGAACAACTTGTAACGCGCTGTCGATATAAGCCAACTCGGCGTACATCCGATACAAATCGGTCACCGCCGACCGGATTGCCGCTTCGAATTTCCACCGCGCCGAATCTTTTTGGGCACCTGCGGCCACAACGTTGGCAATCCACGCCGGCGGCGACGGGATCATCTGCATGATTTCGATCTGAACCGTTCCGTCTTGAAAACCGTTGGAAATGGGGGGTGTCGTCACCCGCACGTCGAGTTCGGGAAAACCCAATGCCAAGGTGGTACCGTTGGCATCCGCGAGATAATCCGCGCGGGCTTTTTGAACCATGGGGCCGTTTTGCAGCAACTGTTCCACCAATTGTTCGAGCCGCGGTGCCGTAGTGGACATCGTCATTGGCTCCGGGGATTGTTGGGGGGTGATGCCAACATAAGCCACGGTGGACCCGGGCGCCAAATAGGGATACCGTTCGTAAATCATATCGGCGGTCCCACCACACCCCAGGATTGTGAGCCCAAACCAAGTCCACAACCACACGATAGGTTTCTTTTTGTTTTCCATCACACCCACAGGTACCTCCACGGCCGACACCGGCGCGACAAGATGGACAATGCAGACGGCGTGCCAGGTTCACCAACACTTCGGCGCAATGGCGAACTCGGCGTGACGGGTGAAAACCTTTTGCGTGAAGGGTGAAAGCCATTGTAGAAAATTCTTCAACTGAAAAGGATGCACTTTGCTGGATTGCAGAATATTCTACAGCATAGCGTGATCGAACCTTGGAAAATCCACCATCGCGCATCGGTACAAAACTTGCTAAGTGTGTGGTGTTTAGTAGTGGGGGACATGATCCAGCCGAATTTGAGCCGATTCGTCCGAAAAAATCCTGAGTCATATCGGGAGTATGGCGCAGGAATTTTTGCGGGCGAGGCGGCCAAAGGCGGCCGGGGCATGAAAATCATCATTTGACACTAAACACATTGAGGATTTTGTGCCGGAAACACTCCAACAATAGGAAGATCGATGCCGGCAAGGACGGTTATGATTCGGCGTGGATGGATTTTTGTAACGATTTTGGTCATCGTAATCACGGCGATCCATTATTTGACACCGGTTCATTTTGCGGAAACCCATACGATTTTTCGGCGGCTTTATTACTTTCCGATCGTGTTCGCTGCATTTTTATCCGGCGTACGTGGGGGATTGTCCGTAGCGGTACTGTGCAGCGTTTTGTATGCTCCGCACGCGTTTTTTATGCCGCACCACTTGGATCCCGCTTCAACCATCGATAAAATCGCCGAGTACCTTATGTTTTTGGCCGTTGGTGGTCTCGTGGGATGGCTTGTGCAGCGGGAACGGAAAGCAAAGGCCGAGCAATTGTATGAGGCCGCAGAAAGACGGGCGGCCGAAGGCCAGGCGCAACAATTACAAACGTTGGTTCATTTAAGCCGTGGTTTGGCCCACGAAGTGCGTAATCCACTCGCGGGAATCCAGGGGGCAATTGAAATTTTGTCGGAAGAAATTGCCTCCGACAGTCCCCGACGGGAAATGGTCGATGTGGCTCTATACGAAACGTCGCGGTTGGACCAAGTATTGTCGGGGTTTTTGGATTTTGCCCGACCCAACCCGGCAACACCCGAGGTGTTTCAATTGTCGTCGGTGGTGGACCACGTGGTCACGCTTTTGCGTCACGATGCGGAAAAAGCGGGAGTCACGCTGGAACGACCAGCAGGCGTTGATGGCACGGCAACCGGTGACCCGAGACAAATCACCCAGATTCTAATGAACCTGGTACGTAACGCGGTAACGGCCACCCCCGAAGGGGGGCGGGTGTGGGTCCGCACGATTCGTTGCAACAAGCAAGGTCACCACATCATCGAAGTGGGGGATACAGGAAAAGGAATTCCACCAGAAATTCGCCATTCGTTGTTCGACCCTTATGTTACCGGACGACCGGGGGGAACGGGACTTGGGTTGTTTATTTCGTCGGTGTTGGCGCACCAAAATGGCGCAACGTTATCGCATCGGGCGCGGCCAGACGGAGGCACCATTTTTGATCTCGTGATTCCGCAGGCAACGATTCATCCACCACAAACCGACACGCTGCACAAGGTATAGACCATGATCGACAAACAACCAAACGGAAAAAAAGCGCGGATTTTGGTCGCCGACGACGACGCAAGTATGCGGTCCGTACTTCGATTTAACCTGATTGAAGAAGGGTATGATGTCACAATCGTTGAAGACGGGCAACAAGCATTAAAGGCGGTGCGCGCGGCCAATCCACCTTTTGATTTGGTGGTTTCGGACGTCAAAATGCCCGGGTTGACCGGTATGGAGGTACTGAATGCCATCACGGCCCAGGGCGATGACACCGCAGTGGTGTTGGTGACGGCATTTGGGTCGGTGGAAGACGCCGTTGGGGCTCTTGAGGCTGGGGCTGTTGATTATATTACCAAACCCTTTCGCCGAGCGGAGTTTAAAACCAGGATTGTACGGGCATTGGAACAACGGCAGTTACGTCGCGACCACCGGCGGTTGCAGGCACAGGTATTGGCGTCATCGGAAACCTTTGTTACCGCTTCGCCGCGGATGATGAATTTGCTCGGTATCATTGATCGTATTGCACCGTCGGACGCGGTTGTGTTGATTACGGGGGAATCGGGCACTGGCAAAGAATTGGTGGCCAAACGAATTCATCAGAAAAGCCTTCAAAACGAAGGCCCGTTTGTGCCGGTCAATTGTGCGGCGCTGCCAAGAGATCTGTTGGAAACCGAGTTATTTGGGCATGAAAAAGGTGCGTTTACCGGCGCTCACAAAACCCACCGGGGGAAGTTTGAATTGGCAAACAACGGGACGTTGTTTCTTGATGAAATCGGCGAATTGCCTTTGGAATTACAATCCAAACTCCTGCGGGTTTTGGAAGAGGGGATTATCGACCGAATCGGCGGTGACCAGCGGCAGCCGGTCAAAGTTAGGGTCGTGGCGGCCACCAATCGTGATTTGCGGCAGGAAGTAGAGGCAGGGAGATTTCGGCGGGATTTGTTCCATCGGCTCAACGTGATTGGAATCACGATTCCATCGTTAAGGGAACGCCCGGAGGACATCGTGTTGTTGGCAAAACATTTTTTGCACCTGCAAACCAAAGACGAAGTCACGCTGGCCCCTACCCTGGCCGAAGCTTTGGAACAACGTTTGTGGTCCGGCAACGTACGCGAACTAAAAAATCTCATCTCGCGTATGATATTGCTGCGACGCGGCCCGGTATTGGATCTCGCGGATCTGGCCGAACCGGGTCAAAAAACCAAACCGGAACCACCATCGAAAACCAACCCACCTAGCCTACAGACAAATGTGCTGCGCCCGGGACATTTGGAATTGCCGGATGAACCCTTTGATTTGATGGAATTGGAAAAAGAAATCGTAGAAAAGGCGTTGGCCAAACACGGCGGAAATCAGTCGGCAACGGCACGTTATTTAACCATTCCGAGGCATGTGTTGATCTATCGGTTGGAAAAATTTTCGGGGGAAAGTACAGATTCGGAATGACACGGGGGCAATGAAATCTGTTGCTGTTGGAGTGCTTTGACCTATGTATCGGCATATCTCGTGGTTGTTGTCGTGGTTGTTTTCGATGTCCCAACTGGCTGTTGTCGTGGCGCAGCCCAGTGACCGCGTCATTTCCCCCGATGGGAAACAACCCCTAGGTGGTGTGTTGTATCCCATGGAAAATGTAGATGTACGTGCGGTAACCCTGAAAGTCGCCGTTGAACAGGTTCGTCCAGCACTGGGACCTGTTGTTTCGTCTTGGCGGGTCACCGTTACAGCTCAACTGCTAAATGAATCCGATGATCCCTTGCAGTTGCGCCTGGCGATGGTCGAACGATGTTTGGGAAAGATGGACGAGGCACCACGTGCCCAAGTAAACACCGGGGACCGGTGTATTACGGCTACGATCGACGAGGAAAAATTGACGACGGATGGTCGGACGGTGTCCGGAAGGATCGGATTACGCGAACCGGATGACCGCGGGGTGTTGCGGAACTTTGAATACACACGGCTGCATACCTTTGTGGTACCGTTTAAACCTCGGCAATTACGCACGGTACAACATCAATATACGTTGATGGGTGCCGGACACGGTCACGATATCACCGAACTGCTGGTGCTGCTGCGCACAGCAGCACTCTTTAGTGGACCGGTTGGCGAAATGGAGTTGTCGATTTCGGTTTGGGATCACTTTGATGAAGTCACTTGGGTTTCGCCGCCAGCCAAACCGGAAAAAACAGCCGCCGATGGGTTCACAACCTGGCTTCTTAAGTTACCCGAATTGGACCCCGATGAAGATTTTATTGTTACGTTACGTGGACCGATGGGGGTTGAACGAATCCGGGCCATACAAAGTTATTGTAATGCGCCCGATGATGTGTTGACCAACAAGAGCCGCGCCGAAATCAAAGGAGCCAAGGTGATGTTGTTTGCGGCCTATGGTGGGGTATTCGAAGGCGAAACCGCGGACAACCTCACAAAACAGTTCGCTTGGTTCCGTTTGGATCCCAAGTTTGAACCAGGGTGGTTTCACAAAGACCATCAACACTGTTTGGCAAGACTTAGTCGGTTTGAACGGATGGCGGTTCGATAGCAATCGTCAATCGCTCAATAGATGAGTTATCGGCGTACAAAAATGGACCAGTTGGCGGCGTCGGATACGGTGCCCGAGCCAAAGGTTCCCGCCGGGACTTCGCCGGCATAATCGGAATAAAACACATATTGGCCGACAAACGATCCGGGACACCCGCTGCCCGTGCCCCAATATCCTTGGCAACGGTAACTGATGATACTGCCGCCTTGATTGGTGACACCGGGATCGACTTGGGTTAACGACAACATACAATTGTATTGAGATAATCGTGCCCTGGCGATGGTACCCACATCGAGAATGGAAACGCCGATTTCATAACCGTTGAGAATTCCGTAGGTGTTGTTGTTGATAATCGACGCCAACGTTCCTACGTAATGCCAACGACCATCGTCCAGACACGCTTGTTTGTTGGGCCATCCTTTGGTCGCATAATCGTCGCAGGTCTGAGAATACGCCGGCAGGTTCGGGCACACCCCCGGGTCACCTTGGGCACCTTGCGGACCAGTCGGACCGGTTGGACCGATGGGGCCAGTGGGGCCGGTCGGACCAGCCGGACCCATTGGACCTGTTGCACCGACGGCGCCGGCAACACCGGGAATACCTTGAATTCCCTGCAACCCTTGTGGGCCTTGTGGACCTTGCGCTCCATCTGCCCCCGGCAGTCCTTGTGGACCCTGTGGTCCGGTTGGGCCGGCGGGGCCCTCGGGACCGACAAGGCCGGTGGGCGAACCAACCCATTTTCCAGTGGAATCAATCACTTCAGCGCCATTAATCCGGACGGATTGCACATCGATGCTGCCTCCCGCACCCCATTGGACAAACTCTTCGGCGGCAAGTCCACCCAATAAATCGGCGTGGCGCGCGGCGATGGCAAACGGTACGGAGTAGATTTTCTGGCGTGGCAACAACACCTCGCCGGCAACGGTAAATTGCAACCAGATGTCGTCGGTAGACAGCAATGCAGCTTCAAGGCCCGTCGAGTTGCCGACACCCACAACGACGTCCAATCGACCCCCGACGATGTTGATTGTCCCCAAATCCTCCGTCCACAACGCGGTTCCTCCATCCGCCGTCGAATATAGACCCACTCCCACACCGACAGCCCCGGAAAACGGAATGCCGTTGGGCGACGCGATTTCACCCACATAGGACAACACCGAAGGCGCCGCCTTCGCCGTATGGGAAAAGGTCCACAAAAACGCTGAAACCAATACACACACCGTAACAGTCTTTGCCATCACCAACCTACCTTACCCCACCGTGGTTCATTTGCCCCCGAATTGTTTTAACCATCCGATCATGCAGGCGTTCTGGGAAGTTGTCCAGCGCTTTGTTGCGGCAGAAAACGGAGAAGAGTGGAGGTAGTTGGGGTGGTTTTGTCTAACCGTTCTTGTTTGTGAAATGCTAAACAGCGTTGCGTACGGCACGAACGACGCCGGTTATCAAGAAACATAAACCGGAAAAAAACAGGATGGCAAAAACTCCAGCATTTACACGGGTTGTCTGGCAACCCGATCCGCTTTTGGCGGCGCTCCGACTGGCGGCGATGGTGCCGTCGGAATTCATCCAAACCGTTGCAATTTCGCCTACTGGGTCGGCAGCCGGCAACGTAAAGTTACTGGGTAAACTCGGTTTTCCGGCCTCGGCGTGGTTGAGCGCCGCATCCACGATTTGGGCATATTCCGAGTCAAAGTTACTGGGGGCTCCAGTTTCATCGATCACTTGAGCGAACAACAACGCAGGCGCCCCCGGAACAGCGGGCAAACTGGGAAAACTGGAACAAACGCCGCCACAATCCATCACCGCTTTTTGACCTGTTGCATAGGTGATTTCAACAATTTCGCCCGCACAATTCGGATTGGTGATATGGGCCGCAACCTGGTGGTTTCGGGCAACGTCCCCAAGGTCCGGATTGAACGCAAAGATCGGGTCCTTGGTCATTTCCTCGGGATCCTGGGTGGTATAAAACCGCGTAATGGTTTTGGCGTTGTCAAACATCGCCTGAATGTTTTTAAGCGGTTTGACAAACTCCTCGTTTACGATGGTCCTTAACTTATCCAGGTCGGCGGTCACCGGTTGGTTTTGTTTTTCCAACTCATCCACCCAATAATCGAGATAATTATAAAATTCCGCTTCAGTGGTCAGATGCTCATCGTTGGATTCCGGGCACGGCTCGTACCACCATTCACCGTTTTCGTAACGTTTTTCGTCAAACCAGGGGTCATAATAACAATTACCCCACGGATATCCCTTGAGTCCTTGCGGCATGACCACTGTCTGCATCAGCACGGCCGCCCGTTCGGCACTGGTTAACGGAAGTTGTTGGACAGCGGCGAGCGTTGACTTCAGGTCGGTCGCGTTGGCAAGGTTTTTTTCGGCATTGTCGTGATTCCAAAAAACGCCGTTGTAAGTAGCCGATGGTCCGGAAAATTCGGTGACCCAGGCGTGCCCCACCAAAGTATCGATCGCTTCGTTGACCCGGTCGAGATAGTTGGTTCCGCCCGGAAATACGATGGCCGCATCGTTGATCACCGCGTGGATGAAATTTTTGGGAATGGCGCGCGACGGCCCCAACACCCACACCAGAATGGGCATGTTGGGAGTTGCCGCGATTGACGTCAGGCGTAATGGAACACACGGCGCCAACTCACCTTGACGCAGAGCCACGGGTTTTAAATCTCCAGTCGATTTTTCGTTTTGTAATTTAAGCCCGACGAAAACATACTTAGACGCAACGTAATGATCGAGCAGCGGCAACGCCTTGGGGTCCTGGGTGTACCCATTGTCGTTGAGCCAGTCAAACAGCGCCTGACTGTCCGTGGCCTGGATGAGTTGTGCGGCATATGGCCCGATATCGGCGGATTGAAGAACCGCAACTTTCGGCGGTCCCTCCCCTTCGGCAGAAAGAGTGTCCTCTGACCCCGCGGCATCCACTCCACCCCCAAAGTTACCGGACGCCAGGGGAAAATCACGGTCGGCAGAGCAGGAATCGAGGTTTTCGTCAAAAGTCGTACTGACCGTAAACGTGGGATCTGTATTGCTTTGCAGCGTGCTGAACAAACTCGGTGACGAAATAGACACCGCCTGGTCCAAAGGCAGCGGGTTGCCGTCTGCATCCGTCGGAACATCCACCAGAGGCAATATCCACCCAAATTCAGTCGGTGGACCTTGATAGGTGACCTCGATGTGCATGACAACGGCGTCGCCATCTTTGGCGAACACCACCCGTTCTCCGGCTTGGTAAATGGGGGATTGGGAAACGGCGTTACAAAAAAATCCACCGCACGCCCGAGCCGGAGAAGGCGTGGCAACAACCATTACAAAGGCAATGATGATACCAAACAGCCAGGACGCCGATAAACCAGACCAAGAAAGTTGTTGTCGTTGCGGGTACATGTGTGTGTTGTCCTCCGAAGTCGATGTGTAAAAGCCCACTGCCTAAACCGTATAGAAGCACGTTCCATGCCAATTGACCGGAGAAAAACCACGAGGATTGTTTTATAGGATTGACGGCACAAAACCTAGGAAATATCAGGAAGGTAGGGAGAACCGTGTGGCAATTTTTCACACACCAACGCGAGGACTGTGAAATTATTGTTTCCGTACCAGGTTGGAATTGCCGGACTGGACCACTTTGGCTTGCTTGTTGTTGATTCCGCGGCGATACGTGACCGAGTTGGAATTGCCGCTGACGACCAGATTCCCCACTCCGTCCATGGTCACCGCTTGGCTGTTGCCGCTCACGACTACTTTTTCACAATCTCCGGTCAGGGTAATCACGTGGCTATTGCCGGAAATGACGATATTTTTCGCATGAGTCGCATCACAAGCATGGGTGATCACCTTGGAGTTGCCGTCGATGACCAACGAGTTGTTCCCGTTGACGGTTACCTTCCCTCCGGTGGCCTCGACCTCTGTCGTGCCGTCATCTCCGTCTTCGACCTGGACGTTCCCACCTCGGACCTGCACCCGTTTGTTGCCGTCCATCACATCCACCGAGCCGTCGGCATTGACTTTGACCCGTTTGTTGCCGTCCTGCACCACGGTGGTGCCGTTTCCAATTTTGACGGTTTTGTCCTGAGCCAATGTTTCGACAGCCCCCAATCCGACTATCAACAATACCAAAAAGAATCCGATACTTCGTTTGCTGTTCAACATGTTACCTCTCCAGATTGATAACGAATCGCCCCCATAAATAAGACGTGGGCACACAACGGAAACCAGATTGGAAAATTCACTGCCCCAATTCGGCAGCCGCTTCAGCAAACCGGCGCACAATCGTCCCGGCAGGTTCCACTTTGGAAATCGTCGCTACACTTTTGCCGGCCTGAAAATAATCTTTGTAACCCAATCCATCCCGATTGGATTTTTTGAGCTGCCAAATGGACCTCAATGAATAAACCATTCGCATATAATGTTTGGTGCGCGGATTTTTCAGCAATTGGCGAGCGATAAATCCTGCTTTGACACCCATTTTTTCTACGTCGGCTGTCTTGATGATCGACACCGGAACCCCGCTGATTTTGTCGGTCAACACGATGTCTTTTTCCTGCGCCCGCAATATCGCCTGTTTGTAGTCGTTGTGTGCCGTGCATTCATCGGTTGCGATAAACCGGGTACCCAGTTGAACCCCCGCGTATCCGAGTTCCAATGCCTTAACAAACTCCTGGTCTCCGCCGATCCCACCGGCACAAATCAGGGGAACTCCCAGCGTCGCCAGGGATTGGTATAACGCCTCCGGCGACAACTTTCCAGCGTGACCACCCGCGCGATTGTTGACGCAGATCAAGCCGTCCACTCCGCTTTCCAGCGCCCGTTCAGCCCATTTCCTTTCGGTTACGTCGTGATACACGATTCCACCGACCGCATGCACTTTTTCGACGACCCAACGGGGATTACCGAGCGCGGTCACAAAAAATCGAATCCCTTCTTCCAACGCAATATCCACCCATTTACGCATTCGGTCTTCGTATATCGATGATGATTTCTCAACAATTGCATTAAATCCAATCGGGTTTGGCGTAATCGAACGGATTTTACGCAATCCTTCCCGTAAATCGGTTTTGTGTGCAAAGATGAGCGAAATGGGCTGAACAACGCCGATTCCTCCCGCGGCCGAAACCGCAGCGATCAATTCAAGATTGGAACACGGATACATCGCGCCACAAATGATGGGAACTTCAATTCCTGCCTGGCGAGTAAATACGGTATCAAGTCGGGACATACGGGTTTCCTCCTTCGTAAACGCGACTTATCAGCAACCGCGGTAAACGACAACTGGGTGTGGGCTGCTAAATAGGAACTTTGATGATTCAGCAGAATTTGCGCCGGATCGTTCGAAGAAAATCTCAATTATATCGATAATATGGCGCAGGGATTTTCCATAAGAATGTCATGTCAGATGGAGGCCAGTTTATGGACAATTTGTGTCGCAATAATAAGGAGCGCCGGCACAGTTCGCACAGGGAAACCACTGGCATTCTTTGCTGCAGAACTGCCATTTACCTTTGCCACAACATTGATAATTGGTGCCGTTTTTCCACACACATGCGGCACCCGCTTTTAATTGGCAGGCGCTCCATGTGCAGTTGGACAAACAGACCTGTTCTTGGCAATCGGGACACGGCTGTTTGGTGTTTGGTGAACACACTCCTTGTGATCCACATCCCCCCCAGGCACCCCAGGCACCCCAAGTACAACCGGTTTCGCAGGTGCGGGTTCGTGATTGTTTTCCACAGTTTCCGCAAGCCTGAGTCTGGGTTTCGGTTTGCCCCGGAACACACGGGCCGCCGCTGCATCCCGACCACTCGCCCCACGCACAAGACGCGGTGCAGGTTCGGCTTTTGGTCCCGCATTGACCTGTGCAGGCAACGCTGTCCTGTTGCCCAGAAAGACAGGCGAACCCTTCATCTACAGAAGAATTACAGTTGTCATCTTTGCCGTTGCATTGTTCTGCGGGCGCGGCCGGACAGGCGGCAACACATTGGGGTTTTTGTTGGCACGCTGCATAGTCCATACACAGTATAGCTTTAGGCGCATCGCATTCACCCCAATCGTTGTCTACGCAGGGGCGCACACCCGCGCCACATTCGCCGTCACATGGCTGGGTCTGACCTGGTACACAAATGGGATTGCAGTCGGTTTGTTTGGGGTCGCAATCACATCCACACCCCGCTTGGGTGCAAAAGCAGGCTTGATTGGCAGGACAGGTGCCTTCATCCGTTTCACCATTACAATTGTTGTCGGCTCCATCACATACTTCAACCTCGGACGGGGTCGGGACACATGCCGAAAGACCGGTTACCAAACAAGTCCGTAAGCCCGGGCATGGGTTTGAACCGACCTCGGCGCTACAACCTGTTTTGGCTGTTTCCTCTACCGCCAGAGGTGAACATGTACAAATCCCGGTTGTGGGTTGACATTGAAACGTAGGTTCACCAAAAACGGTCGTTGTTTCATGACATGTATAGCCAGTGGGACACGGAGGTCCGTTGGGTATACACCCGATTCCGCAAAACGAACCTTCGGTGTTTAATCCAGCACAACGCTCGGTACCGTCACCAAACGGCGCTTGGCATTCGGAATCATCCAGACAAGGTTTGCACAGAAACGGAACGTTGGGAATACACAGCGGCGCGCATCCCGGACACACTTCATCGGGCAGTTGCGTACACACAAAACCTTCAGGACACCCCGTTCCGCAATCGCCGGCACATACGTTGCCCATGGCGGAAGGGAGACAAACACCGGAGCCACATTCACCACCTGAACCACACGGGCAACCGACGCCGGTCGGATCGTCGGCACACGTTTCCGGAAAAACCGGACGAATCGTTTCCCCAGTATCCGTCGATGTTTCGCCATCGGTTAACGCTGTCTCAGCAATGTTGCCGGAAGTGTCGCGGATGCCACCCGCCATATCTTTGGAGCCGATCGCACTGTCTGAGCCCAGAACACCCGTCGTATCCGGAATTGGAGTGTCGGCAATGGAAAAGATATCAACATTCGAAAAATCAAAGCCGGCAAATGGGTTTTCCTGCACCTCGGATTGAGCATCATCGGTCAAAACCGCCGTATCCTTGGCGCAGTAAGTTACCGACAGGGCTATCATCAGTCCCAAAAGGCTGTTACGGCGGGTGACAACATAACAAAAACAAATCAACATGGACCCGATTTCCTTTTAAGTTAGGGTCTGTTCCGGCTTTTGAACCGTCGATGCGGAGTTTACACGAGAGAGACGTTGTGGTCCAAACTTGAAACCGTTAACGGCAAATCTTGATCCAGGTCATTGTCAACAGCGGCCCAACAGGATTACGCTCCAAGCCGGGAGAGACAACTTGAGCGGAATGGGTAGATCGATTCTCTCCAACCTTTTCCTAAAAGTAAGGTGAACCACCATGCGCATGATGCACTTACTTGGTTATGGTCTCATTTTTGCCATAATAATAACTGGTTGTGAAACGGACGTACCACCAGACGACGAGGTGTTGGGAACCGCTATCTTACCGATTGTGGCCGACAACACCACGTTGACCGACGTTACGTTAACACACTACACATTGGCGAATGAAGCCTCAACATCTGGACAAAACACGGGAAATACTGAGATTTTGTGTAATCACCCGAATTTGTCGGGATGTTATCACAAAGAGTTTTTATGCTCAGGATACGGTGTCGCCATGCAGGGCACCGGTATCGGCAACGATGGAAAATACGTGAAGTATGTTTCCGGCGGCGGCGGGTGGATGTGGAATTACCAGTGGCTCAACAACTGCGGCAGCGCGGTTTTCGCTCACGTATCGGGCGTGACGGGGGCAAGCGGCAAAACGCTGATCGAACAGTATTCGATTGCCGTGGATCCCACTTTGATTCCGCTGGGTTGGTACGTATGGATCGATTCGGAACAGGGTTGGTATCGCGCAGACGATACCGGCGGAGCGATCAAAGGGAAACATCTCGACATCTATATGGGCGCAACAGGAGCCAAACCCAAAGCAGGTACATCCAAAATATTTGTCACCCAAACGGCCCATGCCAAGGGAGACCCGAGTCCCTTTGGAGGTGGCACCACTATGCTGACCGCCCCGTCCGGATTATGGCCCTCGGGGTGGTCCACAATAGGGCAAGCAACGGTTAACTTGACGTGGTCACAGGTATCCGGAGCCGATGGATATGAGCTTTATGTTAAAGCATTCTCCGGGGGGAGTTGGCATCACTACTGGCAGGCGTCCATCACTCAGACAAGTTATAACCTACAGTTGCTGATGACCAACACACCCTATGCGTTTGCGGTTCGAGCCAAAAACGGAAACACCACATCGCCGTTGTCAACCTGGTCCACGTTTAAGCGGTAACCACCACAAGGAGAGTCAGGATGAAACCATATTTGTGGGCAACCATCGCCCGAATGACCCTCATGATAGGACTGGTCTGTGTTCTGTGGACACCTGGGTTGGCCATGGCTGACTTTTGTGCAGGGCTTGCCAATGGAAAATGGTGTAACGGAAGCACCCTGGTCACTTGTTCCGGCGGTAAGATAGTTTCGCAAACCAACTGCCCGGCGGGGTGTAAATCCAATCCACCTGGAGTGGCCGACGAGTGTTACGCAACCAATTTCTGCACCGGAAAAGCCAACGGAAAATGGTGTAACGGAAGCACCTTGGTCACCTGTTCCGGAGGCAACATCGTTTCTCAAACCAACTGCCCAGCGGGATGTAAATCCAACCCCACGGGCGTCGATGATGAGTGTTATTCCACCAACTTTTGTACGGGCAAAGCCAACGGAAAATGGTGTAATGGCAGCGTGTTGGTCACCTGCTCCGGCGGAAATATCGCGTCTCAGACCACGTGTCCCGCCGGATGTAAAGAAAATCCCACCGGAGTCGACGATGAGTGTATTGCCACCAATTTCTGCACCGGAAAAGCCAACGGAAAATGGTGTAATGGCAGCGTGTTGGTCACCTGCTCCGGCGGAAATATCGCATCTCAGACCACGTGTCCCGCCGGATGTAAAGAAAATGCCACCGGAGTTGACGATGAGTGTATTGCCACCAACTTCTGCACCGGAAAAGCCAACGGAAAATGGTGTAATGGCAGTGTTTTAGTCACCTGCTCCGGCGGAAATATCGCATCTCAGACCACGTGCCCGGCCGGATGTAAAGAAAATGCCACCGGGGTTGACGATGAGTGTATTGCCACCAACTTTTGTACCGGAAAAGCCAACGGAAAATGGTGTAATGGCAGTGTTTTAGTCACCTGCTCCGGCGGAAATATCGCGTCTCAGACCACGTGTCCGGCCGGATGTAAAGAAAACGCCACCGGGGTTGACGATGAGTGTATTGCCACCAACTTTTGTACCGGAAAAGCCAATGGAAACTGGTGTAACGGCACCGTCCTGGTCACCTGCTCCTCCGGTAACATAACCACTCAAGTGTCGTGTCCGGCAGGGTGTAAAGAAAATCCACCCGGCGTACCGGACGAATGTTATGTTACCGGTTTCTGCACGGGCAAAACCAATGGTTATTGGTGTAACGGCTCGGAATTGGTGTTGTGCAGCGGCGGAGCAATCACTTCCAGTGAAACCTGCCTCTACGGATGTAAACAAAACGAATTAGGTGTAGCCGATGAGTGTATCGCCGCGGGATTTTGCAGCGGAAAACAAAACGGGGATTGGTGTAACGGAGACGTGTTGGTCACCTGCAACAACGGAAACATCGCCGCCCAAAAAACATGCGTCAATGGGTGTCAGCAAAACCCAATTGGCACCCCCGATACGTGCAAAACCACCTCGGGAGGATTCTGCTCCGGCAAAACAAACGGGGACTGGTGTGACGGCAGTACACTGGTGACGTGCACAAGCGGGAATATCTCGTCGAGCAAAACCTGCCCAAACGGGTGCCAACAAAATCCTCTCGGTGTACCCGACGTGTGTATCAACGACACCGATTTCTGCAAAGGCAAAACCAACGGGGATTGGTGCAACGGCCAAACCCTGGTTACATGCAGCAATGGGGCGATTTCCAAGTCGACGACATGCCCCAATGGGTGTCAAGAAAACCCCATTGGTGTTCCCGATGTATGTGCAACGACGGGATTTTGTTCGGGTAAAGCCAACGGATATTGGTGTAATGGCGACATACTCGTGTTATGCGAAAACGGAGCAGTCACATGGCAAAATCAATGTCCTCTTGGGTGTCAACAAAACCCCGATGGCGTGCCCGATGCCTGTTATTCATCCAACTTCTGCGCCCAAAAAACCAATGGGTTGTGGTGCAACGGCGACACCTTGGTGATGTGCTCCGGCGGTACGGTTGTTTCACAAACCAGTTGCCCCAACGGGTGTCAACAGAACGCCTTGGGTGTGCCGGATGAGTGTATCAGCACTTCCGGGTTTTGCAGCGGAAAACAAAATGGAGATTGGTGTAATGGAGACGTGTTGACCACATGTTCGGGGGGAGCCGTTGTCAAAACGTTGGCGTGCGCCGACGGATGTAAAGAAAACCCCATTGGAGTGGCCGACACATGTACTGTCGGCGGTTTTTGTGCGGACAAAACCAATGGTGCGTGGTGTGATGGATCGACACTCGTACAATGCTCCGGCGGTTCGGTATCCACACAAACCAGTTGCCCCAACGGATGTAAACAAAATCCCACGGGAGTACCGGACGAATGTTATAACTCGGCGTTTTGTTCGGGAAAACTGGACGGCGCCTGGTGTGATGGCGACAACTTGGTGATGTGCAAAGGGGGTGTGGTGACATCGCAGTCGTGGTGCTCAAATGGATGTCAACAAAATCCCGCCGGCGTTGCCGATGAATGTGTCGGCGACAGCGGCTTCTGTGGCGGCAAAGTGAACGGCTTGTGGTGTAACGGAGACGTCTTGGTTTATTGTTCGGGCGGAAAGGTCACTTCGGAAACCCCTTGTACAAACGGATGTAAACAAAATGCCGTGGGGGTTCCCGACGAATGTTACGCAACAGACCCATGCGTTGGATTCGGAAACGGGACATTGTGCAGTGGAAACAGCCTGGTCGTGTGCTCCGACGGTAAGTTAAGCGGCCAGTCACCCTGCCCATATGGATGCCAACAAGGGGAATGTAACGGTCCCGGCGAGTGTGGTCCAACGATGGAACGATATCCGGTTTATGGTCCACACAATGGCGGCTGGGATCCCAATGCGTTGAGTTATTCCTGTCCACCCCACCCAACCTCATCCAAAGACAACAGTGACTTTATTGCCGGCGATCACTTCGGCAACGACATCTTCGGAGCCAAAGGGACACCCCTTGTTGCCTGCATTACAGGTACCGTCACCTGGGTGGAGTCGAACAACTCCATTGGAGGCAACAATGTGATTATCGAAAATGCTTGTGGCTGGAGTTTTTATTACGCCCACCTAGATACGATCGCCCCGAACCTATACCCAGGGAAACCCATCAACGCCGGTGACCCCATCGGGACTCTTGGAAATACCGGGAACGCGATTTATACCTCCCCCCACCTTCATTTTTCGATCTTCCCGAACGGTATCTACACCGCGGGCATCGATCCCTTTCCTTATCTGGAAGCGGTGGATGCGGCTTCCTGCACCGGAGAACCCAGCAGCGGTGGTACGGGAACGACGAACTTTTGTACCGGCAAAGCCAACGGCGCATGGTGTAACGGCAACAATCTGGTCTATTGCAAAGACGGAAAAGTACAAAGTTCCACGTCGTGCCCATCCGGATGTAAAGAGAATCCTATCGGTGTTGCCGACGAGTGTTATCCCAGTACTTGTGCGGGGCTGGCAGACGGAAAACACTGTATCGGCAACCTGTTGGTCACCTGTTCATCCGGTAAGATAACGCAGGAACAAAGCTGCACCGACGGGTGTTTACCCGCCCCACCCGGAAGCGGCATAACCGCCGGCTGCGCCACATTAAATCCATGCCAAGGAAAAGGGGATGGCAACGTCTGCGTCGGCATGACCCAGTGGAGTTGTCTGGGCGGTTATCTCGTTTCGCAAACGTTGTGTACAAATGGCTGTGCCGGGTCGGTGTGTGCCGGCGCGGGGTATTGTTCGGGCAAAGTCGATGGCAAATATTGTGATGGTGACCTGTTGATCGAATGTGCCGGCGGCATCGAGAAAGCGGCTACGCCATGCACAGGTGTATGTCAGCCCGGCGCGACACCGGGAACATCGGCATGTATTCCCATTACGTTTTGTATTGGCAAAGCCGGGGGCAACTATTGTAATGGCAATGTGTTGACCACATGTGATGCGGGTGTTGTGAAAGCAGCGTTGGAATGCCCGGGAACCTGTTCGATACAAAGTGGGGCCGCGACTTGTGTGGGAGATGCGGAATGCGCCAGCAAACCGACCGGGAATAGCTGTGCAGGCACAACCTGGGTATCGTGCCTCAATGGCAACCTCCTCACAAAGGTAGATTGTCCTGCCGGATGTGTCACTGTACCCGAGCCGACAGGCGCACAATGCGCAAAATCAGGGGTTTGTGCGGGCATCGTATCGGCCACTCTGTGTGTCGACGGAAATCTTGTGCAATGCGAAAACGGCAGCATAACGATTTCCACCACTTGCGCCACCGGATGTATTCCCGGAGACGAAACCACTGCCGCGGAATGTATTACCGATGTATTCTGCGCCGGAATGCCGGACAGCAACTATTGTGATGGGTTGACACTCATCAGTTGCGCCAACGGGTCTACCCTGGCCACCATCGCATGCGAGGTAGCGTGTAAGGTAACCGCCGAATTTCCCGGTGCGGTCTGCACATTGGGAGACTTTTGCAACGGCAAATCCAATGGCGCCTATTGCAACGGAACCCAAGTTGTGACCTGCCAAGACGGGAAAACGACTGCCACCTCCACGTGCGCTGACGTGTGTGTGGGTGATAGTCAAAACGGTGCTGCATGCCTTACATCGGAAGCCTGCACAGGCTTGGCGGATGGCAATCATTGTATTGATGGGAGTATTGTCGGCTGTTTTGGCGGAACTGCTTTTGCTAAGATAACGTGCGAAGCCGGGTGCAGCCAGACCGCCAAATCGGCAATTTGTAATGCTGTTGGGTTCTGTGCTCAAAAAGCCAATTTCAACTATTGCGACGGCAACACCTTGACCACGTGCACAAACGGAAACGTCATCGCAACCTTGCCGTGTCTATACGGGTGCAAACCTGCGGATAACGCCGATGCTTTCTGTTCGGGTGTTCCAACCGACCCGCCTATCTTAACAACGGTAACACCTATGGCGTTGGACATGAACGCCCAAAAAACATTGACGTTGACCGGCAGTGGGTTTGCCCCGTCGATGTCGGTGTGGGTAGAAGGATCCACGGTATTGTCGGTACAGGTCCTCGACTCAAAAACAGCCCACGTGGTGGTCATAACCGGCGGCGTTCCCGGATCGTATAGCGTTACGGTTAAAGTGGGAACCCTTGAGCACACCTTAGACGGCGCGGTTGTAGTCATGGAATCCATGTGTACGCCTCCCAACTGTGGGGTTTGTAATGACGACACCGATTGTTTGGATGGGAATGGGTGCAGCGACGAGATCTGTCAGGCAGGGGAATGTGTATTTGTTTGGTCTGACGTTTGTTGTGATACCACGGACCAATGCGATGGCCTAGGTGTGTGTGAAGTGGCGGGGGACCTCACGTCCAATGGCACAACCAACATAGCCGACATCCAATGCCAACTGCTCGTGGTGTTGTGGGACCTGTCGGGAGGCGTCGGCACACCTCCTGGGTGCCAATATGGGCCACTCTCGATCGCCGACATCAATTGCGATACCAAAATCGACGTGTCGGACGTAACGCTGCTGATCCAAAAAGTTCTCGGAGCATTTTACGACCCGATGATGGACTCCGACAACGATGGTTGCTTAGATACCTGCCAGTCACCCTAATCGAATCTATCCTCCGATTATCTAACTCGTTAACCGTACAAAGTGACTACTTCTCTCGCTAAATTTGGGTCTATCGACAAACTTAAGAGCTGACGGTAGGGTATGTCTTTATCTAACTTTGTACCAATTCAAACTTACAAATTTGAATTCAACAAAAATAGAATTGTTATTTTCATTTCTGTTTTGAATGTCAGTAAGCTAAAGACCGCTCCGGACAACTCAAAATAAGTGGAACTGGCGGACTTCACATACAATATAATAATAATTACAACGAAATAACGATAGCTGGGTTTCATTGATGCCACCGTTAAAACAAAAACACACCAATCGGTGGTGATCAACTTAAGAACTGCTTCGGGTCGCGTTAAGTTGCTCAAAAACGATCGCATGTTGACATCGTTTGGACCACGAAAATAATCGATGCCCAAAACACAAGACCTCGATTTTCATCTTTTTTATTCTTAATGATCACAAATAGTTACAACATTCCGACCACCGCAGGTCATCAATTGAGGGCTCTGGCCCAAAAAAATGTTGTTATAGAGTTGACGCAAAAAAAATTTAGGAGCAGTTTACGTTCCATTAGCGGCCGATTCCGATTAGTTAGGTTGTAGTAGCCGTTAGCACACGTTCTGGACCATCTCGATAGATGCCCATAAGGAGCTGGATTTACCATGAGACTTGGAGACGCATTAGCAGCGGTATCAAGCCGCGACTGGACCAATGATACCGATCAGTTCTTAAAAGCACTGCCCAATGACTGGGTTCGTGATTCGTTAGTCGCTACAGGCAAACAGTCGATCCGAAATCGAAAATTACCAGGACACGTTGTGTCGTGGTTGGTTGTCGGAATGTCGTTGTTCCGCACCGAATCGATCATGGCCGTGATGCAAAAGTTTGATCTTTTGGCGTTGGTCAAAACCAAAGCGGGTTCGCAACCACAGGAAGCGCCCTCTTCGGCGGCAGTGGTGCAGGCCCGGGGACGATTGGGTTATCAACCGCTTGAGGATCTGTTCCGCCGTTCCGCATCACGGTGGGCCAAAAAAAACAACACAACCAATGAATGGCAAACTTTGCAGCCCTATTATATCGATGAGGCGACCATCACACTTGCCGAATCGGACAAAAACGCAGAAACCTTTGGCCGAGGCGGCACAACGGGAGACGAAAAAGCGCCTCCACAGGTGAACATGGTTGCTTTGGTGTCGCTGCATTCGGACTTATTGGCCGACGCCGCTGTCGTTTTGGCCAATCAGAGCAAAGCCGAATTGACGAGCGAAATGATTGATCGTCTGGGACCCAAAACCGTGTTGTTGGCCGATCCTCAGTATATTTCGACCGAGCGGCTTATCGAAATTCATCATCGCGGCGAAGACCGCCATTGGATTTCGTTGGCAAACGACGCCATGGCCCACACCACCAAAAATGAGTTGAGCCCCACCGACCGCATCATTGAACTCAAGTTGGAAGTTGCGACTATGGCTTCGGATGCGCCCGCACAAACGGCAACCGCAGCATTAACCGAACTCACAGCCGAAGTGATGGAACAGAATTTCGCGGCGGCTGCGGAGGCTCCGCTGGACGCCCCAGCCGATGTACCCGCCCAGGCAGAGCCGGTGGAAACAGCGCCCGCTGCCGCGTCCGCGTCCACAGTCACCTTGCGCGAATTAACCGTATTCGATGGTAAAGACACGACCCGGATTTGGACCTCGCTCGTTGATGCAGAAAAATATTCAGCGACGGAAATCGCCGGATTGTTTCGAACCCAACAAGAAAAGCTGAGCGAGCAAGAACTCTCGGGTGAGAAAAAGCCCGCGGAATTGGCGCGGTCAAAAAAACCAGACCATGCGTTACAGGAAATCTGGGGCTTGGCCGTGGCTTATAATCTGACCAAACTCATTAAACCCCGGGCCGGCAAAATCCGGAAAAAGAAAGAAGGTTAACCCGGATTTCTCATTTCGTTTTGCAGCGAGATTGCCGGCCCGCCGATTTTTTGATGGCCCACGGACTTTTTCACCCATTCTTTTGAGGGTGTCCATAACAGACATTGGCAATCCGAATTCGATGCGGTATGGAGTTGTTCTATGTCGATCAACAAGTCCAACTCCGACCGTCTGCATCCGATTGAAGCCTCCACACTCCACGCACGCCGCGAAAGGGTTTATGTCGTTTTGGCGGGCCTGTTTTTGGGTACGCTGACGATGCTCAATATTCTGGGCATTACCCGGTTTATTGACATTTCGTTCGAACTGGGCGGTTTCCGAATACCAATGGTACTCGCTGTCGGTGTACTGCCCTACCCCATCACATTTTTGTGTACCGACTTTATCAGCGAACTGTATGGGCGAGCCAGGGCGAACTGGCTTGTTTTTGTTGGTTTTCTGCTCAACATATGGGTGGTTTTTATCCTGTGGCTTGGCGGCGTACTTCCGCCGGAAATGACACTCGATCCCACAACGGGATTACCCGCAGTAGGCGAACATGGACGCGTGTTTTTTGAAGTTCGCCAACTCGCATTTGGCGCGGTGATCGCATCCATGGCTGCTTATTTAGCAGCTCAATTCTGCGACGTTTATCTTTTTCATTTTTGGAAACGGCTCACCCGTGGAAAACATCTGTGGTTACGCAACAATGGATCCACCATGGTAAGCCAGATCGTCGATTCTACCGCTGTTATCTTAATCACTCATTACTACGCTGCTGCGTTGCCTATCGATGCCTCAAAACCAATTGGTGGGCAGCTTCTGACCTTTATTGGTTCCAGTTATGCGTTCAAGTTTGCAGCAGCACTACTCGACACCATCCCGTTTTATTTTGGTGTGCGTTGGTTATCTCAATACCTGCGCATTGACCCCATGTTGGAACACGAAGCGGATCGCGAGTACATCGAAGGCCCTCCTGACAACAAAGAGCCATAGGCATAATTGAATGACCCGATCGTTGGTATTTTATGGCAGCACATTGCTTCTTTTGTGCGTAATCGCCTGTCCGCGAAGCCAGTCGCAACAGGATGTTCTGACACCCCCGCTGGGGTCAAACCAGCCCGCCGGCGTGTCGGCAAACCCTCATCCGCCTTATCAAATAATCGCAACGTATCCTCATGACCCCGACGCTTTTACCCAAGGTTTGGTTTATTTCGAAGGCTATTTGTACGAAAGCACCGGACGTTTCAAAAAATCAACCCTCCGCCGAGTTCGGTTGGATACAGGCGAAATACTTGCTCAGCGTAAATTGGATGATTCGTTGTTTGGCGAAGGAATTACCCTGTGGAAGGACAAAATTATCCAACTGACTTGGCAAGGAGGTATCGGGTTTGTTTACGACCGCAACAGTTTTGAGCCGATCGGCCAATTTACTTATCCTGGCGAAGGCTGGGGGATTTGTGCGGACACCCATCATCTATGGATGAGTGACGGCAGTGCTGTGTTGCGCAAACTAGATCCCGAAACGTTTCAAGAACTGTCGCGCCTTCCAGTTCGCGAACGAGACAGGCCCATTGCGCGCCTCAATGAGCTGGAATTTATCAAAAACGAGATCTGGGCGAACATCTGGTTAACCGACGATATCGTACGCATCGATCCCCAAACCGGGTCGGTAACAGGTAGACTCACCTTTTCCAACCTATGGCCTGTAAACCAACGTCGATCCGATGAAGCGGTACTGAACGGAATCGCCTACGATGCCAAAGGGGACCGATTGTTCGTGACCGGAAAATTATGGCCAAAGTTATTCGAGATCAAAATTGCCGAAACGGGTCAGTAGAATGAATAAACGAACCCGAATTTCTGACCAGTCGTCGGCTACGACCACCGATCCGCAGGCGCTTTTGTAAGCGAAAGGAGAACATATGAAAGTGGTTTGTATTGGGGGCGGTCCCGCCGGCCTCTATTTTGCAATTTTGCTCAAAGAAGCACGCCCGGATTGTTCCGTCGTGGTTTATGAACGAAACCGGCCCGAAGACACATTTGGATTCGGCGTGGTTTTTTCCGACGAAACCATGAACCACGTCGCCGAATCGGATCCCGACACGTTCGCCGCTATTCGGGAAGAATTCGCCCATTGGAAAGACATTGAAATCCACATTGGTGATCAGATCATCCGTTCGACCGGCCATGGTTTCAGCGGTTTGTCCCGACATCGTTTACTTCATATTTTACGCGAACGATGTGCAGAAGTTGGCGTAACGATCCACTTTGAAGCCCCGATCCATGACTTGAGCCTCCTAAAAGGCGCTGACCTGATCGTAGCCGCCGACGGCATCAACAGTGGCGTTCGTCAACAATTCGCCGAATTCTTCCGCCCCCAGATCGATTTGCGCCCCAATCGTTTTCTCTGGCTGGGAACGACCTTTCCTTTTGAAGCATTTACGTTTTTGTTTCGCAAAAATGAGCACGGGCTGTTTCGGGTGCACGCCTATCGATATGCGCCGGACAAATCCACGTTTATCGTAGAAACGACCGATGAAACCTGGCGGCGTGCCGGCTTGGACACCGCCGATGAACATACGAGCCGCCGATACTGTGAGGATTTGTTCCACGACGTTCTAAAAGGCCACGGATTGTTGACGAATCAATCTGTCTGGCGCCAGTTTCAAACCATTACCAATGAACACTGGTTTCACAGAAACATCGTTCTGCTGGGCGATGCGGCGCATACGGCCCATTTTTCCGTTGGCTCGGGCACCAAGCTTGCGATGGAAGATGCGATCGTTTTGGTGGAAGCCATTCAAAGCACCCAACCGTTGGCCAACGCGTTACAAAAATACGAGGATTCACGAAAGGTGGACGTCGAACGAATACAACGTGCGGCCCAATCCAGCCTCGAGTGGTTTGAACATACCGAACGATATGTCGACACACTGTCGCCTCTTCGATTTTCGATGAGCCTTCTTATGCGTAGTTTACGTGTAACGCATAGTAACTTAAAGGTACGTGATCCGGCGCTTATCGAATTAGTAGACAACGATTTCGCACAAGAGGCATTCGGCAAAGCCGATCAGCCCATGCCAAACCACCCTGTCCCACCAATGTTTACACCGCTCAAACTGCGAGACTTGGTGATTCCGAACCGCGTTGTGGTGTCCCCCATGTGCCAATATTCGGCCACGGACGGTGTACCCAACGACTGGCATCTTGTGCATTTGGGTAGCCGAGCGACCGGCGGAGCGGGACTGGTCATCGCTGAAGCCACCGCGGTCACCCCAGAAGGGCGTATCAGCCCAGGATGTACCGGCCTTTATAACGACGCCCACACCCAGGCTTGGCGTCATATCACGGAGTATGTGCACAAATGGTCAACCGCCAAAATCGGCATCCAATTGGCCCACTCGGGACGGAAGGGATCCACCCATATCCTTTGGGAAGGGATGGACAAACCGCTGGAGTCCAACAGTTGGCCATTGGTTGCCCCTTCGCCATTGCCGTACCTCCCCGGAAGCCAAGTACCCAAAGAAATGACCGAATCCGACTTCGAAGCCATTCTGACAGCATTTGAGCAAGCCACCCTTCGTGCGGTGGACGCCGGATTTGATCTTGTGGAGCTACATTGTGCCCACGGATACCTGCTGAGCAGTTTTCTTTCACCTCTCACCAATCTTCGCACCGATCAATATGGCCTAGACCTAGATGGCAGGATGCGGTTTCCTTTGGAGGTCTTTCGTCGAGTGCGCAGCCGTTGGCCACAGCATCTGCCGGTTTCCGTACGGGTTTCGGCAACCGACTGGGTCGATGGGGGGTTTACCCCTGACGACGCCGTGATTTTCGCCCGTAAGTTAAAGGAAGCGGGTTGTGACTTAGTCGATGTTTCGGCCGGAGGAAACTCCCCCGACCAACGTCCTCGATATGGCCGGCTGTTTCAAACGCCGTTTGCCGATCAAATCCGCCAAGAAACCCATATTGCAACGATGGCAGTAGGAAATATTACGTCCTTTGAGGACATCAACAGCATCTTGGTGACACAACGTGCGGACCTATGTGCATTGGCCCGCGGGCATTTGTACGACCCGTATTGGACCCGGCATGCTGCCGCTGCACAAAATTTTTCTTTACGTTGGCCAAATCAGTATATATCCGTCACTCGGTTTCAGCCGAGATAAACGGGGATCCAATCGTTATTCCACTTCGGGGACACAACAAACAAGGAGACTCCATGTCCGCAGCATTTGTGTTTGGCGCGACAGGTCATGTGGGACGAAGAATTGTCGAGCAATTAGCCGCTTCTAAAACGGAGGTACTCGCCCATATCCGCCCGGATTCTCCGCGGCTTATGGAATGGGTCCAGCGGTTTCGTGACACGGGTGCGCTTCCGGACTCGACCCCGTTTGAGTTGGCGGCGTTGGCCAAACGGTTTGAGTTGGTTCGTCCTCAGGTTGTGTTCTGCACCATCGGCACGACCAGAACGCGGATGAAACTCGCAGCCGAACGAGGGGAAAACGAAGAGCACCAATCCTATGAGGAAGTGGATTTCGGTCTTACAAAATTACTGGTCGACGCACTCATCCAAGCCGATCACAAAGCAAGGTTTGTCTATTTGTCGTCTGCCGGAACGTCAGAAGGGGCGTTTGGCGCCTATTTGCAGACCCGGTGGCGTGCGGAACAAGTGATAAAAAACAGTGGATTACCGTATACCCTGGCACGGGCATCGATTATTCGTGGCCCCGACCGCGACGACAAACGGCCATTGGAAGAACTGGGTGCCACCGCAAGCGATTTTCTGCTCCAAGTGGCAGCGTTGGTCGGAGGCAAAACAATTCGGAACCGATATCGTTCACACGATCCGGGTGAACTGGCCAAAGCGATGATTCGGATTGGTTACGATCCGGAATGTGAAAACAAAGTGATCGAAGCGGATGAATTGAGAGGGTCAGCGGAAAAAGATAAGTGAACCCTGTTCGGCTAATTTAGGCTGCCTTGGCCAGTCCCGTTCTTGCGGAATATTCCCGATATTCCTCAGTCCGGTCCCGGCCAATTCAGCGCTAAATTAGCTCGACCATGGTCACTTCCGTCTTGAAGCTGACCCTCTGAGAGGGTGTTTGGGAAAATAGCGTAATTTTTTACCCAAACACCCTTTTTCAGGAATTTGATACCCATTTCCGAGTACTTATGTGACGTCGGCGGTTTGAGGGCTCGCAGGTCCTTCGACCGCCAATTCGGGAATTCACCACTCCGACAATCGTTGGGTTGACGTTTTACGCCAAAAAAACGGCAGGTCGACCCGTTGGGTTGACGTTTTGCGCGGAAAAAACAGCAGGTCGATGTGTTGGGTTGACGTTTTGCGCGGAGAAAATGGCAGGTCGACCCATCAGGTTGACGTTTTACGCCAAAAAAACGGCAGGTCAACCCGTTGGGTTGACGTTTTACGCGGAAAAAACAGCAAGTCGACCCGTTGGGTTGACGTTTTACGCGGAGAAAACGGTAGGTCGACCCGTCGGGTTGACGTTTTACGCCAAAAAAACGGCAGGTCGACCCGTTGGGTTGACGTTTTGCGCAGAAAAAACAGCAGGTCGACCCGTTGGGTTGAGGTTTTGCGCGGAGAACACGGCAGGTCGACCCGTTGGGTTGACGTTTGTATGTAAGAGGGTGTTTAACGTGCCACCAAAGATGTGTAGAATGATGAGACCCAATGGTACGCTGAGGATGGGCCGACCGACGCACGGCCGACGGAGTAGGCCAATGTTTCGACTACCGTAATTTTTTACCCAAGCACCCTCTTAGCTCATCCGCCAATCGTTATTTCGTAGAATCGGAGGTAATACAGGTGTCGGGGCAACCATCCCCATCGCCGTCTTTAGGTTGGGCTCCGATAGGGCAGGCGATGGGTGGGCAGCAGTCACAACCTTCTTCGCAGCCATCTCCATCGTAATCTACCGGGACCGTTCCTGGGGGACACAACAGACATACTTCATACAATCCATCACAGTTCGGATCCCCTAAGATACCCATGGGGCCACAATCAAGACCTTTGGGATCACACTGTGCGGTGTAATCGAAGCCTTTACACTGACCGAATATCGCCAGATCACAAAGCGCCGGTTTGCACGTATCCGGACAACCATCCCCATTACTGTCGGTAGGCAGGCTCCCGGCCGGACAGGCGATCGGTGGGCAGCAGTCACACATTTCCTCGCATCCATCCCCATCATAATCCACGGGGTATGTGCCGGGAGGGCATAACAGGCATACTTCATACACCCCATCGCAGTTCGGATCCCCTAAGATACCCATGGGGCCACAATCGAGACCTTTGGGATCACACTGCTCGGTATAATCGAAGCCTTTACACTGACCGAATATCGCCAGATCACAGGGAGCGGGTTTGCACGTGTCCGGGCAGTTGTTGCCGTCGGTGTCGATGGGGCTTGTACCAGCCGGACACACCAGTTCTGGGCAACAATCACACATCTCTTCGCATCCATCTCCGTCAAAATCCACCGGATAAGTCCCAGGCGGGCATTCAATACACACCTCGTAGAATCCATCACAGTTCTGGTCGCCAAAAATGGCAAAACTTGTGCAATCAAAACCGGTCGGATCACATTGTGCCGTGTAATCAACCCCCGGACACTGCCCATAAATCGCTTTGTCGCATGGTGTTTGGCATACAGTGCCGGCCGCGTCACAACTGACACCTGGTGAAAATTGTCCGCCCTTCATTGCACAGCCACAATCGGTGGCCATCACATAGACACCGTCGGGTAAACAACAGGCACCGTCCATGGTCGGTTGGCAACAGAACTCCTGTGGAACCACCGCACCTGTTGGGCACTGCGACGCCGGAACAACCAAAAATCCTCCGCTGGTTTTGCAGCACACCATGTCTATCGGTTGGCAGAGTTCCATCGGAACAATCGCCCCGGTAATACATTGAGACAAAGACACAATTTGGTAACCGTTCGGCGTCTCGCAACACACCTTGTCGTCTTTACATTGGTCCGGCGGCAACATCTGGGAAACAGGGCAGAGGGCAGCGGGCACAATTTGTGGACCTGCTGGGGTGTTACAACAAACATCTACGGGCGGCACGCAAATTTCCATCGGAATTTCCAGTGCATCCGGGCACTGATCGGATTTCAATACCAGAGGTCCTGCCGGTGTTTCGCAACACACATAACAAGGTTCAGTAGGGGTCGGGAAACACATGTCCATGGGTACCTGCTGGGATGCCGGACATTGGTTCGATGGAAGAATCTGTAATCCAGACGAGGTTTTACAACACACGTCCACAGGAGGCTGACACTCGGTAATCGGGAGGACGGCGACAATCGGGCATTGCGTCGCTGGAACGATAGTAGGACCGGCAGCAGTGTTGCAGCATACCGGGGCAAGGCACTGTTCCAGCGGCATTTGCAGCGCTGCCGGGCATTGTGTTGACGGCAATATCTGCAATCCCAACGGGGTCTGACAACATACGTCGACTACCGGTTGACACAAGTCCATTGCCACAATACGCGATGGTGGGCATTGGCTTGCCGGCAAAATCTGATACCCCGCGGTCGTTTTGCAACATACGTCGGCCAAACATATTTCCATTGGAACCTGTTGCGTAGCCGGGCATTGATTCGCGGGAAGGATTTTATGTCCGGTTGTGGTCTTACAACATACTTCAGAAATCGGCTGACACTCCGCATCGGGAAGGATACTCGCCGCAGGACATTGGCCGGCTGGAACAAACACCGGACCGGTGGCCAGTTTACAACAGACCTCCCCCATACACATGTCCATGGGTACGTGCAACGTGCTCGGACATTGAGTTGCAGGCACTACCTGAAATCCTGCCGTGGTCTGGCAACATACTTCCGGCGCCGGCTGACACTCCGCATCGGGAAGGATACTCGCC
>JABWCM010000408.1 GCA_013360285.1 Myxococcales bacterium | reverse complement strand
GACGGACTTGGACGCGAGGATTTTGGCCCCGATGCCCGGAAGAAAACCGAGTAATATCGGGAATATTGCGCAGGTTTTTTTCTGGGCAGCGGGGGCAAAGCATCCGTCCAAGTTCGTTCAGCTATTTTTTCCCAAACACCCTCTCAGGTTTTTTCCGGGCGAGACGGCTCAAATTCGGCTGGGTCGTGAAATCCCCTAAAAAAACACCATACACCTAACCGCATCCACCTAGAATCATAGCCGGCAACTGTTTTTTCCCAACCAGAATAGATTCAGCCAACGACCCCCACGTGCCGGTGTGATCGTTGTCGGTTGAACCCACCGTCAGATCGATTTCCGTGGTCCCGTAAGTCGTGACAGACTCCTCGAAGCCCATGTTTTCTGGGCTTATAGCGAGGTGGTCTATTTTAGGTTTGGAAATAAAGTCAGGAGAATCATACAAATGCGACCTACTTTCATACTTGGTATATTCGTTTCTTGGATCGGTATGGGCGTCCTGTTGGCGGCTTGTTCGACGGATACTCAAACCGCGCATCCTTCGCAGTCGGAATTCAGTAACTTAATGACGGCAGGAGCCGCGTTAACAAAGGTGAATTGCAACAAGGTTTCTGACCCAGAGGTGTATCCGGAATGTTTTTCGGAACCCATCGCTGCGGTTGATGAAAATTCCTCCGCTGTTGAGGAAATCGGCGTTGGCAACGGAGAAGGTGAGGCTGCACCGATAGGCGCCAAATTTTGCGATTCTTTGACGAAAGAATGTAATGATGGTCCATGTTCCAGCGCTCCAAGTTGCGATTACGTCGGCGCGGCGGTGGGCAAAGCCTGTCTCGTCGAAAGCACGGTGGTTGGCGTTTGCATCGACGTATGTAAGAAAAACCCAAGCAACGTGAGCACATGTTGTGGTTGTGAGTGGACGTTCGGAGGATGTGTAGTCAAGGGCAGTTGTTTGAACGATTTGGTGTGGCCCGATTGTAATTCACTCGGAGGTACGTTCTTGGGGGCGGGTGTTGCGTGTTCAACGGAAGCAACGTTGTGCTGGGACCCCAAAACTGAGGAAGCGGTGGATTGTTCCACTTTACCCTCCGCTGTCATCGTTCCAGGCGACGACTCGGCCCAAACGCCATCGCAGGAGGCGTTGCAAGCAGCAGAACAGGTGATTGTGGAGTTGGACGTGGGTCCGCTGTCCAGAGTGAATGTACGTGGCCCGGTTACGGCGGGAGCGTACCAAGTGAATATTGCTCCATATTCCGGATCGTTTCGACCCTTTCGAACACCGTCTTTGAACGGAACCTGGTATGCGGTCTCTATTGACCCCTATCCTGGCGCGGCGTCGGAACACCCGATTTGGATCGCATGGGTCGATGCAGAAACGGGGGCGATGAAGGTCCGAGCCAATTGGCAAAGAGTGGTGTTGGTGCCGCCGGTCGGGCAACAGCCCATCTTTTTTAATCCACCGGTGACTGTTCCTGTCGAGGGCATTGACGTTACGTTTGAAAAAACCAAATCGACACCCCTCCTACAACTGGCCGATGCGCCCGACGAAAACATGGACGACGAACAGACCATTTGGACACCGGAAAAACCGGTATTTCCGGGTCTCATTGGCACATCAGGGTGTAAAAAGGCTGCGATTGTGTTTGATGCTGGAGATCAGGACGACAAGATGTATACAGAAACGTTGTCGGCTCCCAGCTCCGGCCGAGAATTTTTTGAGCTGGCGAACAAAATGACGACTGATTTGATTGCCCAGGGTTATGAAATTAGGCGTTTCAGCAATTTTATGGATTCGTTCGCCAAATTGCAGGACAACGGATTGTGGACGCTTCAACGAAGCAAAGATGGGGTCGGATACCAGAGCCTGACGGTCGAAACACTGACAGCCGCGTTGCTGAACAGCATCGAAGAATTGGACGCAATTGAACCCGACAAGGGGTGTTGCCACGAACTTTTCGTGTACTTCACAGGACATGGCAAAGTGCGAAAAAACACCAACGTTAACTCGCCGTGGTCCTTGGCGATTTACCCTGGCGATACCCCTCACAATCCACCCACGCTAAACTCCAAAGGTGAAGTGCTGAGCAGCGATGCCGAATGGTGGAGCCCAGTCGATCTTACTTTCCCGCTCATCGCGGAGGGCAAGAAGCTTGAAGCAACGGGACGTGTCAAAGTCAACTTTTTTATCGAAAGCTGCGGAGCCGGGGGATTTGTTACACCAAACGGGGTAAAGGAGTTCAAAGAATACCTTTGCCCAGTGCTGTGCGGCCTTGATATCTATGCAACCACCGATGCACCAAATTGGACCATGGCCAATTCAGGTCTGTCCGTTACGGATTGGTACCTAACAACTCCAAACACGCTGGACTTATCAACTCGTTGGACACAAACCACACAGACCATCAACAATCTGGACTGGGAAACCCAAGCCGTTACCACCGGCATCAAAACCCTGTACGGCATGCCACAACATTGGAAGTTATGCCGATGAACTGGTTTTAACTTCGGGATCCATCTTTCTGACAGGCCACAACGCCACGACAAATCAGCGGGTCAGCGGAAATTAGAAAGGGTCCCTGGTTGAGCCGATTTTGAGCCGAGTTGTTCTGCACCGGACCGAGGCATATCGGGAATATTCCGCAAGGACGGAACTGGACAAATCGGCCAAAAGCGACCCATCCAGGCACGCTTATCTATTTACGCTGACCCTCTCTGAGTTTGTGAAAAAATATGGACGTGACCCAAGTCAGCCGATTTTGCGCCCCATTGGCTTTGAAAAAGTTGAGTAATATCGGGCATATTGCGAA
>JABWCM010000172.1 GCA_013360285.1 Myxococcales bacterium | reverse complement strand
CCACAGAATCCGTCGGGATTCCGGATCGACCACAGTAGCCTTGACGGTCGTCGATCCAACGTCAATGCCGACCACTACCGGCGTACAACGGACATCAACAACACCTTCGAACGACGGGGACATGCTGCACCTCATTTGCTCTTCGTGTCTCAGAAACCAGACCGCGATGAACTAGACTAGACTGTCAGTCTAATCTATACGCTGTTGTTATCCCGCCCGTCAACTAAGAAAGTGTGGTTATTTATAAAACACCACAACACCATCCAGCGAGTGATTTTTCGCCAATATTTACAATGATGTGTTTGGTCTTGGTTACACGGGAGTCATCAAGTTGACCTCACGCTGTCAGAACATGGTCCGTGCGCTCGTTTTAGTTTGTGCAGTGGACATGATTAAACGCGAACGTAAACGAGGACGACGATGCTGGTTTCATTGATTTCAAGGGAGGATTGGATCGCACATTTGCCATGGGCGACAGGGTATGCCGTAGTCGCTGCTGGAATCCGAATTGAAGAAAACAACATGTTATCACTGCCCACAAACCTGTCGTGGGTAACCCAACCGTCAAAAGTAAGACGCCTTGTCGCAATGATGGGCACAGACAGCCCACGGGAAGGGTCGCCGCAGGAACAATTTCTGCCGGTATTGGTGGTCCGCACATATCAAAGAGTATTCGCAGTGCGGATTACACCACCGCTGCCAATGGGCGGTGCCCGTTGTTATCTAACCGACAGCATGTTTGATGTGCCGCTTGGCCTATATGAGTTATTGAACCACGACCCGATGCCCCAACCCGCCCAATCATCGTCGTGGTTCCCATCGCTGAAGCGCCCGCTTGAAGTATTGGTTACAAACCTGACGACCGAACCCCTCTCTTTGGCCTAATAAATCCCAAAAAGCAGTTGCACCATCCGACCTACTCTGGCACAACCAAAGTAGGTCACCAACATTTTGGAGAATTGCCCTATGTACAATCAGAATGTGTTGAGTCAACTTGTCGTGTCGACCCACGATTTGTCGTTGATCAAGTCCTTTGTGAACTCATTGCCGCCGGATGATACATGGACCAAAACGGGTATCGAATCTGCAAATGATCTCAAAATATCCCAGGACAACCTCATCAAAGCGGCGAAGGATGATGTTCGCGAACGAAACGAAACCACCGACGCGCGCGCAAAGCTTTATATAGCATTGACTGCGCTCACAACGTGGCATCACTATGCTTATGGGCATGCCAAACAAAAGTTGACCAACCCCAATCCTGACGCCCAACTCTCTCCGGAAGACATCGAAGCCAACCAGAAAAAGTTTGACCGGATTTTTAAGCACACTCCCTCACAATTGGCCAACCTGGGAGTCGGAAACGCCATTGAGATCGTCGTCGCCGTGTTCGATACGTTAAAATCGGTTCCCGAATTGAAAGAACTCGCCGACTCCTTAACCGGTAAGAAGGCAGTGAATGATGCCCCGGCAGCGTTGGCGCTTTTGGAGCGCGAGACCAACGAAGACAGAGAAGCAATAGAAAGAGTGGTTAGGGCCTCTCTCGAGCATGCCAAAAACCAACGGCTGTATGAGTTGGCCGTCACCGGTATATTGACAAAGGCGGACAGGCCTCACGAGTTGGGAAAATGGTTGCTGGAAAAAGATCCCGCCTACCGAGCACGTCGGAACGCCAAAAAACCGGTGACCGAGGAAGAAACAGCCCAAACAATCATGGAGGAAATCGGAAGTCCACCGGTCGATGCTCCGCCGGCACCAACTCCGTAAACCTCCTACCCACCCGTGACAATCTGTTCCGATCCGTCGCACGCACTTATTTGGCAAATTGCACCATAACCTGTTGTTTTTGAAGTCCTCTTGGCAACATTTTCGAACATGTTGGGGTTGCGGGTCGAGCAACTTGCAACATTTTTTAATGTGTTGAGGTTTTCGACCCGTCAACTTGCAACATTTTTCAACATGTTGAGGTTTTTGACCCGCCAACTTGCAACATTTTTCAACATGTTGGGGTTTTCGACCTATCCATTTGCAACATTTTTCAACATGTTGACCTTGGCCACTCCAAGATCGGCCACATTTTCGAACATGTTGGCATCGAAGTCGAAAACCGCACGGTAAGTTGGAAAAAGCGGAATGAACTGAGATGGGCGTTTCGGTATAATCCTCAATTCTCCCCTAACAGACAAAGGACCACAACGAAATGGAGCCAACCCGAACCACCCCAATTGTAATCCTGGACTTTGATGGAACCATTACCCGCCAGGACATCGGAGACGCGTTATGTGATCAATTTGCTGATCCATCCTGGCGAAATATCGACCGGCTCTGGGAACAGGGACGGTTGTCTTTGGACGACGCTCAACGGGCCATGTGGGCGACCTTTCGGGCTTCTCGAACACAAACCGACGCCTGGTTATCCACTCATGCGGCTATCCGCGATGGTTTCGATGTGTTTATCGACACCTGTCGGTCTTTCAACATCCCACTGATTTTGGCTTCGGGTGGATTTGACCATTATATCCACACTATTTTGGGCCATCGTGTTGCCGAATTTGACGCCGTATTTTGTAATAGCCTACGATTTATCGATGATTTCCGGGTATCTGTTGAGTTTCCGTTCAAAAATACCTTCGGGTGTGACCGATGTCCGGTATGTAAGGGTAAAATCTGTCAACATTATGCCCAAGCCGCCGACGTCATTTTTGTCGGTGACGGCACCAGTGACCGCTGCGCGATCGATGTCGCGACTCGGTTGTGTGTCGTTCGGGGGTCGAAATTACATCGAGAATGCGACCTGCGTGGCCGGAACGTGGTCTTATTTGATTCTTTTCGAGAATTGATTACACAAACAACTGAAACTATGAGGTTGTGAAAAAATAGCTGCGCTCCCTGGTGCCGGCGACTTTTGGCCGACTTGGCTCCGAAAAACCTTGCGCCATATTTCCGATATGACTCGGGTTTTTCGAGTCCAATTCGGCGCAAAATTCGCCACCCCAAAACGCGCCCATATTTTTTCACAGCCTCAATGGGCTGATCATGGGCTACGGTATTTGCCCTATCACCAGGCGGCTCGTCAGCGGCGGCTCCTGATTCTCCACCCATGATCGCCCAAACCCCGCTTCCTTCATCCAGCCCATCACTTCATCCCCCGTGTAGTCGCGACCGGTGGTCGAAAGCAGCATTTGTACCGAAAATATCGCACCACCAGGTGGATTTGTTCCAGTGTTATCCAAAATATGGTCTTTGACGACCACGTATCCCCCTGGATTGAGGGCATTTTTGATTTTTTTCATCAAAATGACGTTATTCGTTTCATCTTCACCATGGATAATGTTGGATAAAAACACAACATCAAACCCACCGGGCAACGTGTCATAACGATAATCCCCGGCAACAAGAGTCAACCGATCCCTACAGGAACTCTGGTCAACAACCTTACGAGTGACGACAAGGGTATTGGGTAGGTCAAACAGTACGGCGTGCAGGCTTTGATTGGCCTCACAAAAAGCAATCGGGTATGTCCCGGGACCCGTGCCGATGTCCAGTATGGTTCGCGCGCCGGCAACAAGAGGGTGCCTGGCCATTACCGGACCATCGCCGCGGGCTTTCACAAGCGCGTGCATGGCCAAAATAAATTGTTCGGTTTCCACCGGATCGTTTTGAAACATATCCGGCGTTCGTGCGGCCCGGCCAGACCGAACGGATTCCTCCAACTTTCCCCAAATATCCCACAACAACGCATCAAACCGGACTTTGCCCGAAAAATCCGTCCCGCTGGTTTTGCACAACCACTTGGAAGCCGCCGGACTATTACGATAGATCTGGCCAACGTCCCCGCCGATGGTGCCGAGTTCCAACAAACCGAGGGCGACCAGAGCGTTACACAAAATCCACGTCGCCCGGCTGTCTAGGTCCAACGTGGCAGCCAATTGCGATGCCGTCATGTCCCGCGTCGCCAAAACATCAAAAATACCCAGCCGAACACCTGCTTGCAGTATCCGGCTGCCGGCAAACGCATCGTTGAGCGTCAATAACTCATTCAGTCTCATGTTATACTCACTAAAAGGGTGTTCCATAAAGCTGGAGTATCCGCCAAAAGGGCGATTTTTGCCGCCTTGGCAACGTCACTCCTTGCGGAATATTCCCGATATTCCACAAGGAGTGACGCTGCCAATGCAGCTAAAAATCGCCGTTTTTGGGATGATTTCCCATTTATGGAACACCCTCTACGAGGGTCGGCTTCAAGCCGGAAGTGACCCTGTTCGAGCTAATTTAGCGCTGAACTGGCCGGGACCGGAGTGAGGAATATCGGGAATATTCCGCAAGGACGGGACTGGCCAAGGCAGCCTAAATTAGCCGAACAGGGTTCACTTATCTATTTCCGCTGACCCTCCAACAGAGGAGCGCCCGCAATCGAACGATATAACGCGATGTATTTCTGGGCCGAATGGCTCCACGAAAAGTCTTGAGCCATGGCGCGACGAACCAATCGTGTCCATGGACCTGGCTGCCGGAAAACTTCGATAGCTCGCCACATTCCCCAGGTCACCCCGTCGGCCGTCGCATGTTCAAACTTAAATCCTGTTCCGGTATCTTGGTCAAGCCGGACGTGTTCTACGGTGTCATCAAGACCACCGGTGGCACGCACAACCGGAATCGTCCCATAACGCATGGCATACAGTTGATTTAGACCACATGGTTCGTATTTGCTCGGCATCAGCAACATGTCGCAACCGGCGTACATAAGGTGTGCCAACTCTTCGTTGTATTCAAACCGAAGGCCAACCTGGTCCGGATGAAACCCCTGAACACCCCGCAACTGATCTTGAAGTGTTTTCGAACCATTACCCAACACCACCAGGCGAGCCCCGGTTCCCGATAACCATCGCCAGGCACTTTGGATGATCAAATCAATTCCCTTTTGCCCAGTCAGTCGCGAAACAACACCCACCACCGGTCCGCGACCTTCTCGAGGCTGCTCCAAATCAAACTCACGCAACAACAACGCCCGGCACCGGTGTTTGCCACTGAGATCCTCGGGCCCATACATCGCCGGAAGAAGCCGGTCCCTCAAGGGATCCCACTGGCTGTAATCCACGCCGTTTAAGATTCCCACAATCGCATCCTGGCGTCCCCGCAAAACTGCATCCATACCGAATCCAAACTCCGGGGTCTGAATTTCGTAGGCATATCGTTTCGACACAGTAGTGATGCGGGTCGCCGCCATCACTCCCGCTTTCATACACGATATCGCCCCATAGTACTCATACCCGTCACCGGTGAATCCAGACGGATGAAGGCCCATCGCCCACATCGACTCCTGTCCGAACAACCCCTGGTATCCCATGTTGTGGATGGTGAATACCGTAGGAAACACCCCGGCCATCTCCCGACCACATGCCCAAGGGATAATACCCGTCTGCCAGTCATTACAATGGATCACGTCGGGGTTGATCCGCAGCGCCCGTACCAGAGCCAAGGTTGCTCGGCATAAAAAAGCGAACCGATAATCATTGTCGGCAAAGTCACGCCCACCCATGCCGTAAAGACCGGGCCGGTCATACAAACCGGGCTCCTCCAGCAAGTAGATATCGTGGTTGGGATGAGCCCGACGATGCCATACGTGTGGTTTTCGGGTTGCCCCAGCCAACCCAAACACCAATGACGGCTCCAAATACACAAACCCTTCGGCCAAAGGATCAATGACGCCATACCGAGGCAGCACCGACGAAACATGGACTCCCTGGTTCGCCAACTCCGCAGGAAGGGACCCGGCCACATCCGCCAATCCACCGGTTTTGGCGTAAGGCGCCATTTCGGACGCAACAAAAACAATGTGCATACACAATCTCCAGTGCTAAGAGGCTGTGAAAAAATAGCTACGTGCCCCAATTCCGGCCACTTTTGGCCCCATTGCCTCCGAAAAAGGTTTCGTAATACACCCGATATTACTCAACTTTTTCAAAGCCAATGGGGCGCAAAATCGGCTGAGTTGGGTCACGTCCATATTTTTTCACAGCCTCGGAGAAACAATCCGGTAAAATGTGCGCATGGTAATGGCGCACCGGACCCGGGTCAATCGTTGCCACCGTTTCGTCACCCGACTTGGCTTGACTTGGCGACAAAAGTTCAGTAGTGGACCATTACAAAGCGGTGGTTGGGATAAAGCAGTTTGAGGAATAAATGAAAACAATCACGTTCAAAATCGGGATCTTGGTCGCCATCGGCACGTGGCTGAATCCACATACCGCACCGGCGCAGCAATTCAAAGAAGAAAGCACCAGCCGGTTTTCGATGATTTACAGTTATTATTCCGAAGGTGTCGAATTGGGGGATATCGACAACGATGGAGACATCGACATCCTATTTGCAAACGGGGAAGGATATAGCAGCAAGGGCAATGCCCAAAAAAACGAAGTGCACATCAATGACGGCAAGGGTAAGTTTACAGATGAGACCAACCAACGCTTGGCCGGAATTCCCCTTACCCGCACCCGCGATATTCTTTTGGCTGACATCGACAACGACGGGGACTTGGATCTGGTGGAAGCCAACGTGTTTGGGGATCCCCACCGGCTGTTGCTCAATGATGGAAAAGGTTTTTTCACAAACGCCACATCCACATGGTTTCCCACAATAAACGACTATGGTTCGGATGTGGATGCCGCAGACATCAACAATGACGGACTGTTGGATCTGTATTTTACCTCGACGGGAACCAAAGTCTTCGGCGGCACGGGGGGTCAGGACAGGGTGCTTATCAACACCGGCACCAGCTTTGTGGACGAAACCAAAACACGTTTGCCGCAGGTTCTGGTCGCTGAAACCCTCGGAGTCGAGTTTGTCGACGTCGATATGGATCTGGATCTGGATATTTATCTTACCAACCGCGGCCCCAAGAACCAGCTTTATCTTAACGATGGAACAGGACATTTTACCGATATCTCAGACAAAATTCCTGAAGATGGCGACATGACCTATGAATCGGTTCTGGGTGATCTCAATGGCGACGGGTGGGTGGATGTTTTTTCGGTCAATTATGGGCCGGGAAGCGGATTTAACGAAGGGGTATCCATCAACGACGGCACCGGGGGATTTGTGGACAAATCCAAAGAGCTGTTTGCCCCAAACTCCAATATTGGCGCCGACGACAATGCCGCAGTGTTGGTGGACATCGATTCCGACTCGGACCTGGACGTGATTGTTGCTGCGCTGAGCCCTGGAACTGAACGACTGTATGTAAACAATGGAAAGGGTTATCTAACGTTGACACCGGGTGTGATTCAGGTCCAAAACGACGCCACGCTTGAATGTGCGATGGCGGACGTTGACAACAACGGAACCTACGACTTGGTGTCGGCAAACGGCGAAAGCGGAACGATGAAAAACAAGCTGTACATCAATTACGGCCCGCCCGACACCAACCCACCCAAATTTCTTCAGGTGCAGGACCTCGAAGGCAAAGGCCTAGCCGAATCCGGAGTCGTTCTGGCAAACGTGATCGATGACCTGGTCCAGGACACACCCGTGCGGTTAAATATCGTGTTGGTAGTCAATCCCGAGACCGAGGCACAGAATATTCCCATGTTGTGGGTCGGCGGCACGTTTTACCGAGGTGTTCTGCCGACACCAGGGGTCTCGTATCAGATAAAAGCCACCGACCGCCAAGGTAATGAAAGCCTGTCGTTGGTCTACACCTGGTCTGAAAACATGGTCGGAGAGGATATTCAGGAACCTCCGGGAGACGTCAACATCGGCGATGAACCATCTGAAGCCGATGTTGCAGGCGACGATAGCGGGGCGACCGACATCGCAGCAGACGGCGGCGCCGGCGATACAACCCACACCCCAGAAGTCATTGACAGTGACCTCAAAACCGAAGATGCCGGCAGTACCGATGTTCGAACCGACAGTGGCGGAGATACGGCATCTCGTACCGATGTAGCGATCCCACCTTCCGACGCCGGCGATGACGACGCATCCGTCGGAGTCGACAGTGGAATGACGGACAGCGGTGCTCCCGATACCGGTGGACCTGGTGTCGATACCAACCTTGGAGACATCGGCAATCCGGGAGACACTACAAGTGCCGACACAACGCATGGGGGGAAAAAGAGCAGCAAAGACGACGGATGTTCCGCCGGTTCCCAACGGGGCCGTCCGTCGGCAACAATCCTTATTTTTCTGGCTTGTTTGTTGTTGATCCGGCGCCGCGAACAAACCGGAGCGAAACAACACGGGTGAACCGATGGACCAACGTGCGGTTGCCATTGCGATTCCGTTTTTTATCGTGCTGATCGGCATCGAAATCTGGGTAGCATGGAAACGCCGCCTGCCGGTCTACCGGCTGTCGGACACGTTGACGGACCTGAGTTGTGGCATTGGGCAACAAGCATTGACCGTTCTGATTCAGGGCGGGCTGTTCTGGTTGTATTCGTTCGTGTCAACACGCTTCGGGTTGGTGTCGTTTGAGGTCTCCGACCCAATAAGTTGGATCGTCAGCTTTTTGGGTGTCGAAATCGGTTATTATTGGTGGCATCGGCTAAGCCACGAGGTCAATCTGCTGTGGGCGACACATATCGTTCATCATCAAAGTGAAGACTACAACCTGGCGGTGGCATTGCGTCAAGCATTGTTTACGGGAATCACCCAGTTGCCGTTTTATGTGCCGGTGGCACTGTTGGGAATTCCGTTACCGGTATTTGCGCTGACCGTGGCTGCCACAACGTTGTATCAGTTCTGGATTCACACCCAATTGATCGACCGTCTGGGCCCGTTGGAAGCAGTACTCAACACACCGTCGCACCACCGTGTACACCATGCCATCAATCCCCAATACCTCGACAAGAACTATGGAGCGACCCTCATTATATGGGACCGCCTGTTCGGTACCTTTCGGCCTCAGAAAGAGCCGCCGGTATATGGTATCACCGAACCATTCCGCAGCTTTAACCCGATATGGGCCAATTTACATTATTTTCGTGATCTGTGGCGGCTTTGCCGGTCTGCTCAAACGGTGGGCGAAAAAGTCGCCGTGTGGTTCAAACCACCGGCCTGGAGGCCGGCCGGTATCCCAATCAAACCGCTTGCCGACGTCACCCTCGATTCTTTTCAGAAATATGAATCGCCGCCTATCCACACGGGGTTGTGGGCCTACCTTATGGCCCAGTTGGGAGTGTTGACCACGGCAACATTTGGTTTGTTGTTGGCACAAAACGAGTTGAATGGTTATCAACAGATCGCCCTGGTCACCGTGATGCTGTGGACCACCGGTACCGTTTCGGGATTGCAGGAAAAAAAGCGGTGGGCACTGCGCGCCGAGTGGTTGCGGCTGGTCGCCATCACCGGGTTTGCAGCAGCATGGTTACCCGGAATGGGAGTTATCCTGACAACGGCACTGTGCCTGATGCAGGCCGGGTGGGTGACCTGGGCGGCGTCCCGTAAGGTTATCGCACAGTGACCAGCAGTTCGTCGGTTGCCGTAAAACCATCTTCATCGGTAACGGAAACACGCAGCAAACGTGTTACGGTACCCCCGGGTGGTATTCCGGCGGCGTCAAACCGTACGAAGGTCTTTTCAGCATGGGGGGTCAACAACACCCCGCCCTCAATTGACCAGTCGATCTTGAACTTACCTCGCAGGTCGTCAGTTGTGATTCGATATCGGGCCATGCCCAAAAGCCCTCCGTGGGCTCGCACAGACGATGGCCCCACGATATTGACCACGGCTTTACGCAACACAATCTGAAAATTTGCTGCGGCTGCAACGCCGGACGTCGTCACATTCACCCGTTGATACAATAGCGCTAATTTAATCCCCGTGTCGGGTTGGATTGGATTTTGGAACGGCAACAAAATTTCCGACGGAAATGCGGCGGCCACGGCAGACCCGACCGCACCGGACCCGGCAGCTTGCGGGGTCTCGGCTTGGCGGATCTTGTAAAGCTCAATTGCAAACAGCAACGTTCCGGGAAGAAAACCCGTGACCCAACTCAACGTAGCTAAAATCTGAATCGCGCGTTGGTCTAAGTCCACCTCGCGAATAGACTGGGTCAAAATCAGGCCCTCCGGGGTGACACTGAGAATATCGGTCACCGTAGCCGTAAAGTCCGCGTCCGGAATCGTTTGTTCCGTAAACCCTTTTGCTTCGGTGACCACCCGATCCGGGGCGACAAACCGCACATTGGACAAAGCCAATAGGTGAACGGGACCGTCGCTGTCCGGATTGCCGTGTTTATCGAATTGATGTTCGAGCGCCGCAAATGCGGCTTGCGCTTCTTTACGAATAAACCCGGCGCCAATGGAAATACCAATGTGTTCACCGGGTTGTAACAACTCAAGCCGGAGGAGCCCACGATCTCGGGCAGCAGAAATATCCGGCGATTGCGTAGACTGCGCCCAAAGGCCGATGGTCTGAACGTTACCGGAAATCCCCTCCACCGGACCACACACGGCACGTAAATCGGGGTTCGGATACCGTTTTTCGACCGCTTTGCGCAACGTTTCCAATGCACTCGACAAACTATCGGTGGACAAACACCCGTCGCTTCCCGGAGTCGGGTTTTTGATTTGAATCCCGATATCCGGGAGCAACACGAACTGATCCCATACCGGTGAATTGGTGGTGTCGAAACCAAGAATGGGTGGCATGACGGCTTTCACTCCTTTGCATTTGGCCTGTTACACCACAACCGACGGGCGAGGCGCTCAACAAAGGCCATAGAAACTTCATATTGAACGGGATCGAGATTGTCGGGAGTATCGCTAACACGGTGATAGTGTCGCGGAGCACCTATCGAGAGGTCAACGCACCCCAACGTGACGGCTGGAATCCCTCGTACAAGAAATGCCAAGGCGTCGGTGGCGCCTGCGGGGATGGAGAACGGAACGGGACGTCGTTCCGGAGGCAGTTGGCCCGCTTCGTGTTCAATCGCCGCGCAAATAGAAGGTGGAATCGGGAAAGAAAAGATTTCTCCTTCCTCAAAATAGCACAACGTGCCGTTGCTGAGCCCGTCGATACCGATTACCACCGTATCCTGGGTATTCCACAGCTTCCTTGCTTCGGCGAGAGCCCAGGCACCTCCCGTGCCGGCTTCTTCACAGCCCGTTACCACAAACTGGAGTTCCACGTCGTCGGGTTGATCGCGAATCAGGCGGTGAGCAAGCACAATGTTTGCAACTGAGCCGCTTAAATTATCATTTGCTCCGGGCACCGGCCGATTACGAATCAGCACTTCGAGATTTAACAACACGCTTAACAACGCAGGGATGGTGAGAATAACCGCCACCATCCACAGCCAAGGATGTGCCGGGTTCAGTAGCAGAAACGTCATATCTACTGGCACAAGAAGCGCCGTAGCGACGGTGGCCACAAGCATCGATTTACGCATAAATCGGAAACCCGGAATCGGAGGTGGTGTAGTCGCAAGCCGAATCACCGTGGGATGGAACAATAAACCTGTGTAAGCCGCGTCAGCATGTCCCACAAATACCAACCGTCGCCGAAAAACACCGCGCGCAGGAGACGTGGCGATGAGTGTTTGGGAGTGAATACGTGGCAAAAGATAGCGCAGCGTCTGAAACCGCTTTGTGGATTCCCCCCACCAAGTAAAAGCGGCAAATCCGTGTAATAGAGCGGAAACAACCGGATAGTATGGCAAGAGGAGGGTTCCAAAGACGGCGACCCCAAAATGCAACGTGATGACGGCATGGATGCTGCCGGTAAACGAAAATTGGAGGTAGTCGATAGACGCCACCCCGGCAGCAACCAAGGAGTCGGCGACCATTTGCTGAGCGCGTTGTTCGGTTTCCGATCCCGCGATTCGACGCGAGCCCAATGCGATAATCCGTCGGATCAAACCGATAGCGGACGTAGCGTCGACAACGAAAGCGGCACCGGGGGTGGGATTTTTCATTACATTCCAACTCGGCGTGTGGTGTTGGTGGATGGATTTCACGAAAACCAGCAACTACACTTGATCTACGTCAACATTGCGACCTTGGCAATCAACGACCCGAGGACTATCTTTGCGACATTCATCGGGCGGCCGCCCAAGGAGAATCGAATGAATCAGCTATGGAAACGAATCAGTTCCGCTCAGCACACCGTCATCGTGGGACCTCCACCGGGGGCTCCACCACAAGAGACGGGGTTGCGGGTGATCCGGGTTGCCTGTGATAGGCATGGAGGACCATTGCAGCCCATTCGCGAAGCACAGGAAAAAGTCGACGGCATTGTTGGTTGGCCTATCCACCTTCTTGGAACCGCAACCGACACGTTACGCAGGGGTCTTCGGGAGTCTCTTCTGGGTGAAAATCAGTCAACCGATGATGCCGACCGTCTGGCCCAATCGTTAGCCCGACTTGCTTCACGCTCACCTCGTCGTCATGTGGTGATTTTTGATGCTTCGGACACACTGTCGGCACCGGCGGCAAATGTGCTGGGGCGTCTGTTGCGCGTGCCGGGCCTGGTAAGCGTTCCGTTGGTATTTAGCGCCCGGCAGGTGATTCCTGGATCGCCATTCGCAACGTTGATTGACCAGTTGGTGGCCGTGCTGGGGAATGAGGCGGTCATTCAAATACCCGACCAAACCACCAACCTCGACAAAAACACCGACGTGGTGAACGCATTGCCACAGGAGGTGCGCAATACGTTGCGGATGGCCGCCTTGATAGGGGACGGATTTGAAGCCGAGGTACTGGCAGAGGCACTCGGAGTGAGTTTGGTTGACGTATTGTTAAGATTACAAGTCGCAGTTGACGCCGGAGTGCCCCTGGATGATTCGGGAGAAGGGGTGTTTCATTTTGGGCAAGGTTTGAGGCAATCCCTGACGACGTCACTTCTGCCGTCATTACAACGGTTGATGCACCTAAAAATCGCGGCAGTATTCACCGGACCGGAGGCTCAGACCAAAACAGACACACGTGCCGGCAACACACGCAACGTTACAGACACCGAACCAGCAACTGAAGTGGACTTTTTGCCGAGTAACGACGAAAGACAACTCGAAGCGGACGATGGCAAAACCCAGACCGCCGTTACTCGAGAACAGAATGAATTTTTGATGCAAAACGGCAGCAACGGGGCTGTCGATGACGTGCAGCAGACAAGGACAACGGAACCCAGAACGACGGCGTTTGTAAAACGTAGTGAGGACGAGTTCGACTTCGAACCGGCTCCGCCCAGGAAAGGGGCAGCGATGAGGGCAACCGAGATTCCGCGGCCCGGCAAGCATGGGAGGGCGGCCGAACATCTTGCGGCGGGTGGCGAAGACAACGCAGCGTTGACGCAATTTTTGCAGGCCGCTCATCGTGCTTTGTTCATGGGGAACCCGATTGACGGCATTGTTTATAGCCAGCGAGCGTTGGCCTTATTGGATGGAATGACCCAGACCCCACAACACGAGGCGCTTCGGGCAGAGGCACTGTTGTTGTTGGCGCAGGGGCAATTTGAAGCACCTGTTCATGAGACACGGTCTGGTCTTGCGGATGCTTTGAGTACCGTACAATCTGCGCTGACACTGTTTGAAGAGGCACAGGACGTAGAGAAAACCGCGGCGTCGCTGTCCCTAAGCGCTCGAATCCATTACGAGATTGGTGATTCGGCGTCCATGGAGGCCGCGTTGGCGGAACTGACGCGAGCGATTGAGCTGTTGGCAGCGGCGGGAAACCCGCTTGGCGCAGCAAGGCTTCTGAACGACCAGGCATCGGTATTTCTGAGGATTGGGGACCCGGTGCGGGCATACCGGCTTTTGGAGCAATCCAAAGAAACGTTTCTGGCCCGCGCCAACGATGACCCCATTGCCATGGTAGAATTGGCGGAAACGGAACACCTGATTGCGCGTCTGCCGCTTCACGTGGCAGCGCGAGCAGGAAAAGAGTCGGATTCGGTACGAATGGGGCTGGAACACGCCGAGGCAGCCAATCAGCGTTATGCGAGGCTGGGGATGGACCGGGAGGCGGCAAGGGTCTGGGAAACCATGGGCCGGCTGCACCTGTTGGGAGGCCGCGCCACAGATGCAGTGCCGTTGTTGGAAAAAGCGTTGCGAGTACAAATCGAACTGGGAGACGTGATCGGAATGGCGCGCACCGTCGAGGCACTCGCAACCGGCCTGGCCGCGATGGGGCGCACATCGGAGGCACTGGACCTGCTTGGGGAGTCGATTGAGTTGAATCTGATGAAGGGATCGCCGCGTGGCATTGCTTATCTTAACACGACGTTTGAGAAAGTGACCGAAGAGCTGCGACCGGAACAACGAGAATTGTTGGCAGGACGCATTTCCGACCTGAAACAACACCTGCAAGTTGCCGGCGACCTCATCGCATCGGACCATTCACACGTTCGATAGGACGATGGTTAGTTACGTTGTGTGGACGTCCACAAATCCCCGTTAAACGAAAACGCCAACGCAATATAGGGAATAGCCTGGCTGACCTCATCACCCGTCCGATAGGGGTGTGTAAGCCACCACTGAACCAACAATAGCACCGTGGGCTGGTTAAACGCAGCTCCGTATTCATCAAAGAACCGATAACCTAAAACTGGCCCCACCCGCTGCGTTAATTCTGCAGCATCGGTATCACTGTCGTCATGAAATGCGACGCCTAGGGAATATCGAGCACCTGCAATGAGGCCAAAATCTGAGAAATACAACAAATCCAGGTCGTTGGTCAGTGTAAAACCGCCGTCTTTCACCAGATAGTCGATGTACTGATTGTAAAAAACCGTATCGTTTCTGTGAAGGTCCATATCGTAGCGAAAAAGATTCGCCCGATCACGAATGGCAAACGGCCCGAATTTTGCCTGAAACAGGGCCGAAAGAGTCAACAGGGATCCCATTGTCGCATATTCGTTTCCTGAACCTTCCGTA
>JABWCM010000171.1 GCA_013360285.1 Myxococcales bacterium | reverse complement strand
CTTAACGTTACCGTTTATCAGCTTCGGGGGCACGAGTCTCGTCGTCATGGGGTTTGCGGTCGGGGTGCTACTCAATATTTCGCGCGACGCCCAGTTGCCGGATATCCCCACCCATGATTTCAAAGAGAAACGTACGCTTCGAAAACGTTCTCTAATTGTCCGCCGAGAACCTGTTGCCACAGCGACCATTCCCAACACGGAGGTTGCCCCATGAATGCACGATCGACAGCAGTTGTCCATCTGGAGTCACACGTGGCTGATTTGCAGCATTCGAAGCGTTCGTTACCACTCCGAATCGTGATTGCCGGCGGCGGCACCGGCGGCCATTTGTACCCAGGAATCGCCATCGCCGAAGCCTTTAAGCAGCACGATCCTCGAACCGACGTGCGGTTTATCGGCTCCACAACCGGCATCGAAGCCCAGGTCCTTCCGCGCGAAGGGTGGCAAAGCCACCTCTTGCCCGCGAGCCGGTTACGCGGAGGTGGACCCTGGGTTTTTGCACGCGGGGCCGCAAAAATACCGGTAGGAATTGCCTCCTGCATTCGATTCTTCCTGGATTTCCGACCTCAGTTGGTCATTGGAGTGGGGGGATACGCGTCGGGAGCCGCCATGCTGGCAGCCGCTTTGTGCGACATTCCGCGGGTAATCCAGGAACAAAACACCATCCCCGGGATGACCAACAGAATCACCGCCCGGCTTTCCGAGCGGGTATACGCAAACCAAGGTGTTGTATCCGAATGGTTCGGCGACACCCCCATTCGTACTTTTGGCACCCCCATTCGCCATTCGATACGAGAATCGTTGCTTCGGGCACGAGGGCAACGGCTTAGACCCACAGCCGGGTCTCCCTTTCGTATTTTGGTGGTCGGCGGAAGTCAGGGGGCACAATTCCTCAACCAACAAGTCCCCGAATTGGTAACCGAATGTATCCGCAGAAGCCAAGGTATCGCCGTGGTACACCAAACCGGGGTCAAGGATTTGGACACGACGCGGAAAGAATACGAAAAACGGAACATATCAGCCGATGTTCGTGCATATATCAACGACATGGCGGAAGCGTACACAAACGCCGACCTCATCCTCTGTCGCGCGGGCGCTTCCACCCTTGCGGAAATCACCGCAGTAGGCCTTCCGGCATTGTTGGTTCCGTTCCCGTTTGCGGCTTACGACCACCAAACCGCCAACGCCCACACGTTACAACGGGCCGGCGCCGCCCGTGTCGTGGAACAAAGCCGATGGGAAACTGCACACGTAGCGGACATCATTGTGGAATTGGCGACTCACCCCCTTCAGTGGAGTCAAATGGCAAAACGAAGTTTGGAGATCGGAAATCCCGATGCCGCCAATCAAATCGTCAACGATTGTATCGAGTTATTGTCACGGCTCGACCGATAATCCGATGAGGCAAAACGTCACCACGGAGTTTGTGCTCCGACTAAAACGGGAGGTTCGCGGAGAAGTGAAAACGTTGGAACCCATGTCCAAACACACCAGTTGGCGAGTCGGAGGTGAAGCCGAATTGTGGATTTCGCCCGCAGACCTCGACGACCTGGTCCACACGATGGCGTTGCTCGACGAATCGGGTGTTCCGTGGACGATTTTAGGCAAAGGTTCCAATACCTTGGTTTCCGACAACGGGATTTCCGGTGCGGTGATCCACATCGAATCCGGATTCACATGGATGCACCACACCGCGGCCGGGTCCTCACCGGATACCGTTTCCCTTGTTGTAGGTGCCGGCACCCCAATTGCGGCGTTGCTCCGTTATGCCACTCAGCATGGATTGGGCGGAATCGAACGACTTGTGGGCATTCCGGGCACGGTCGGCGGCGCGGTCCGGATGAACGCAGGCACTCACTTAGGAGAAATCAAAGATATCTTGGTGAGCGTTAAATTACTTCGATCCAACCGCACTCTGGTCGAAATCGACGCCACCGGACTTGGGTTAACTTACCGTCATTCGGCTATTACGCCGGGAGAAATTGTTGTGGAAGCGACATTGGCATTGACAAAAACCGACCCGGAGCAGTTGCGAATGCTGCTGCGGGATACAAAAGAACGGCGGCAAAAAAGCCAGCCGTTGACTCTGCCAAGCGGCGGGAGCACGTTCGCCAATCCGCCGGGAGACAAAGCGTGGAGGCTCATCGACGCCGCCGGGCTGCGTGGAGTTCGGATCGGGGGAGCGCAAATTTCCGAGTTGCACCCCAACTTCATCGTGAACCTCGGGGATGCCACTGCAAACGATATCGACGCCTTGATTCAACTGGTGCAAAAAACGGTTGAGAAACGGTTTGGTGTCAAACTCCGTCCCGAGATATGCCGGTTAGGTGATTGGGAACCCCAGGAGACCGGCAACATATGAAAACACGCATGCAGAATGTACGAACACGTGCTCGAACCAAACAGCGCCTCACTTTGGGTGCGCAACGGCTTCGAGGTGCCTTTGTGTTCGTGATTGGGAGTGCGTGGCGGATTCTCCCTTATCTGCTGGTGGCGGTACTTGTGATGGCGGTGCCGATTTTAGGCGTGCAAGCTTACCGATACATGGTCACAAGTGAACATTTTACCTTGCGTGAGTTGGTAATTGAAGGTAATAAACGTTTAGATAACGAAGAGGTTCGGGCGCTCGCAAACATCAGTGAGGGCCTCAACTTACTCGCATTGGATGAACTCATTGTAAAAGCCGATATTGAACAACATCCCTGGGTCCGCCGTGCCGACGTCAATGTGGAGTTGCCGGAGCGGCTCCGCATACGGATTACGGAACGCGAAGCGGCAGCTCTGGTCGCACTGGGAGCGATGTACTTCGCGGACGACCGAGGGGTGGTATTCAAACGATGGGAAGTGGGAGACCCACTCGACGGCCTTCCCATCATCACCGGAATTGATCGGGATAGCCTTGAGCAAGACGGAACAGTGGAAAGCGCCGAAAACGTGATTCGCGATGCCGTTCAACTCGCAAAAACCTATAGCCGGCACCCGGTTTCCGAGTTGTTGCCGTTAGGCGAGGTCCACCACGACAGACTCATGGGGTGGAAAATCGTCACGGTGGATTCCATGGAAGTACAACTGGGAACGGGCTCTGTTCCGGAAAAACTGGATCGGCTGCTGCGCGTGGTCCAGGATCTTACGAAACGAGGAAACACCGCGGATGTCGTTCGGATGGACGACAGCATCGATCCATCGCGGGTCGCCGTACGTGTACGCACAATATCAGACCCGACGTCTGAGCCGAAAACAAAACTACAATCAAAGGACAAACAGGGCAGCGCCAAATCTGCTGATGACAAGAAGATTGGCGCGATTCAACCACAACGACAACCGGCAAATACGGAACACGTTTCCGAACTGGACGATGTGCGCACCCGCACACAACGAAACCAAATACTGCCGTAGACAGCGGTGCACGGGAGAAGGGAGATATGGGCAGGAGAGAAGAAATTGTCGTCGGACTGGACATCGGCACGACCAAAATTTGTGCAATTGTCGCCGAAGTGACTGAAACAAGTGTAGACATCATTGGAATCGGCACCTGTGAATCAAAAGGTTTACGCAAAGGTGTGGTGGTGAATATCGACGCCACCGTCGATTCGATCCGCAAGGCGGTCGCCGAGGCCGAACTGATGGCGGGTTGTGAGATTTCTTCGGTATATACCGGAATTGCCGGCCCCCATATCAAAGGCTTCAACAGTCGGGGGATCGTCGCGGTCAAAGAAATGGAGGTCACCGACTCGGATATCGAGCGCGTGATCGACGCTGCAAAAGCGGTTCCGATGCCGCTTGACCGGGAGGTGATCCACATTTTGCCCCAGGAATATGTGATCGACGAATGCGACGGCGTCCGTGAACCTGTAGGCATGAGTGGAGTACGCCTGGAAGCCAAGGTCCACATCGTGACTGCGGCCAAGGCAAGCGTCGAAAACATCGTACGATGTGCCAACCGCACCGGGTTACATGTCGCGGATATCGTTTTGGAACAATTGGCAAGCTCCGAAGCCACCTTATACGAAGACGAAAAAGAACTGGGGGTTGCCATGGTGGACATCGGCGGGGGCACCACCGACATCGCGATTTTTTACAACGGGTCGATCGTGCACACCAGCGTGATTCCCGTTGGCGGAAACCACGTTACCAACGACATCGCGGTAGGCCTGCGCACTCCACGTGGGGAGGCCGAAAAAATCAAACAACGGTATGGCTGCGCTTTGACCGCCATTGTCGGCGAAGACGAAACCATTGAAGTTCCCTGCGTCGGTGGACGCGATCCCCAGTCCCGCAGCCGTCAATTGTTGTGCGAAATCATTGAACCCCGCGCCGAAGAAATGTTCGGACTCATCCACGCGGAAATTCAGAAAAGCGGGTTTGAGGACCTTCTTGCAAGCGGTGTAGTGATCACCGGCGGCGCCGCAGTCATGGAAGGAATGGTGGAAATCGGCGAAGAGGTCATGGGATTGCCCGTCCGCCTGGGTCTGCCGGGCCGAGTCGGCGGACTTGCCGATGTGGTCCGCAGTCCCAAATACAGCACCGGAGTCGGCCTGGTACTGTATGGCGCCCGTCACGGAGCCATGCGGACATCCCAAAGGCGGGCTCAAGTCACATCGACACGGATGGGGCGCGTGGGCAGTCGGTTACGAAATTGGTTGAGCGAAATTTTTTGATCCGGATTGTCAGATTTTGACAGTCGTAAACTTAGAGGCTGTGAAAAAATATGGACGTGACCCAAGTCAGTCGATTTTGCGCCCCATTGGCTTTGAAAAAGTTGAGTAATATCGGGTATATTGCAAAACCTTTTTCGGAAGCCTTTGGGGCCAAAAGTGGCCGGAATTGGGGCACGTAGCTATTTTTTCACAGCCTCTTAACACTAACGCAAGTACGAAAATGGTCCGCAATAACGGAACAATTGGGAGGCAGATACAATGAACATGCCGGAATTTTCAGCGGGACAGGCGGGTGCCAAAATCCGCGTAGTGGGTGTCGGCGGCGGCGGCGGCAATGCACTCAACAACATGATCGAACACCGATTGGAAGGCGTGGATTTTATCGCCTGCAACACCGATCGGCAAGCGTTGGAGGCAAATCGCTCCACCGCCAAAGTCCAGCTCGGGGAAAAATTAACACGCGGCCTAGGCGCGGGAGCCAATCCGGAAGTGGGTTGGAAAGCCGCCCATGAAGACCAGGCGCGGTTGGCGGAATCGTTACGCGGAAGCGACATGGTTTTTGTCACGGCCGGAATGGGCGGCGGTACCGGTACGGGGGCCGCTCCGGTGATTGCCGGCGTTGCCCGTGAAGTTGGCGCACTGACGGTGGGTGTTGTGACCAAACCCTTCGATTTTGAAGGGCGGCAACGTATGCGTAAAGCCGAAGAGGGGATCCGTGCACTTCGCGACGCAGTGGACACCCTGATCGTGATTCCCAATCAACGCCTTTTGGGTATTGCCACTCAGAACATGAGTTTGCTCGAATCCTTTCGCCGGGCTGACGAAGTATTATACAACGCGGTACGTGGCATCAGCGACCTTATTACCACCCCCGGACTTATCAACGTCGACTTTGCCGATGTTCGTACCATCATGTGTAACACCGGCTTGGCACTCATGGGTACCGGCGTTGGCCGCGGCGACCACCGCGCCATGACCGCAGCCCAGGAAGCCATCGCCAGCCCATTGCTTGAAGACACGACCATTGATGGGGCAACCGGAATTCTGATCAACATCACGGGCGGCCCGGATCTGACGTTGTACGAAATCAACGAAGCCACTTCGCTCATTCAGGCGGCGGCACACGAAGACGCCAATATCATTTTCGGAACCGTCATCAACGAAAATATGCGCGACGAAGTGATGATCACGGTCGTTGCAACCGGTTTTGAAAACTCACGTTCGACAACCCACGGTTTACATCGAACCATCACCGCCGGCCATCACGAACACAGCCGAGGTGGCCGGATTCCGACCCCGCCCGTTGTTGAAACACCCCCACCTCCTCCGGTTAAACAACCGTACATCCAGGAGCAACGGGTTGTCTCCGTGCCGGTCAACGCCCCAACACGGCAAGCGGCAGCCGAAGCAGCAGCAGAACCGGATTACGACAAACCGGCTTATTTAAGAGAAGGTACACGAGACCGGGAAGTTCCGGCAGGAGCCGCGCAACCGCGGACTTTCCGCCGAGAGCCCGTGACCGCGAATCCGTTTAGCCAAAGCGACCAAAGTGAGTTTGACACCCCCACTTTTCTGCGGCGTTAAGCCAAAAAGTCCCTCACCTCATTCGTTCGTTTACGGCCATCTTGGCCTGCGACCTCACCGATTTTAGGAGCGAATGAGTGACAAGGTGTAAACTTCGGACCCCATTGCTGTTTGAAGCCGTGGTTGTACTGTTGGCAACCGGTTACGCTATCTTACGTTATCACCTGTTTAAAGAAGTACCGCTCGACCGGTTTCCGCTGTTTGTGCTCAACAAAGCGGTGGCATGGATGGCGGTGATGTTGTTTTTGGGATCGCTCGTGGTGCGATATCGGCGTATACGGGTCCAGCCCGACGACCCCAACGACACTGTACCGGCTTCAGGTGTACCGCGGCTGTTCCGTCAAATTGCAACGTGGATTTGGGGAGAAAGTTGGGGCTCCCAGTCCGCGAATTCATCCAAACAGGATCGTCCTGAACGGTCGGTGTCATTATTTCGCCATGCGGTGACGCCGGCGGTCATTCATGTGCTCATGTCGTTGTCTTTGTTGCGGCCGGCGGAATACCCCAACTTCTTCTGTGGGCCGGAGGGGTCATTGACGTTTTCCGCCTCTCTTGTCCTGTTGACGGGGATTTTTGGCCTGGTGGCCATGGGGTCATCACGGCGGCAATACTCGGCGTCGTTTTGGTTATTCCCATTGTTGTTGACGGCGCACTCGGCCATTCTTGGTTGGGCTCATTGGTGGACTCCGGCCGACTGGCCGGGCGGAATGCCGCCCATTTCGTTGTGGAGCGCCCTGATGGCCGCTGCGATGGTGGGATTTGGACTCGCAGCTCGGCGAAGCCGGGATTATCTTACGAGAAATTCACGTTAACAAAGTGAGGAGGCGATGGGTTTTTTGCTGCCGCAAACGTTTCAAACCGCCGTTACCACGATTCCATCAATGTTTTTCCGTGCCAAACGGCTCCGGCATCGGTCCCAGTTCTCCCCGATCCAAATGCGCCAGGATTTCCCTTACTTCCGATTCCGCCTCGATGCGTGTTCTCACGTTGGCCGCCAGTTCCTTGGCGCGTTGATTCATCGTATCCCGGTCGATGGCCGTGCTGGTGGTGCCGTCGATGAGATCCAGATAAACCGAACGGAGGGTATCCACCATCTGCCCCGCTTCTTGACCCAACCGCTGTTCGTGTTCGGTGAGCCGTTGCACCATGTTTGCCGAGGTCGACGGTTGTTTTTGCCCACCAATATTGTCCAGGTTGTCCGCACACCGGATCACTTCCTGCCGCAGCTCCACTAAGCCCACCAGCGGGTCGATGATCGCATCCACATCCACCAACAACTCCGGCCCCACCAACGACCGTTGTTTTCCCACGAGCACCCGCAACGACTCCCGCAACGCCAGTGCTTCGGCCAAATGTAAATCCTGAGTGGCCAGTTTTTGCCAATGCTCCGGTGCCGCCTGTTTAGCCGACGGCAAAGTTTTTTTCTTCTTATGTGACCTCAGATACACCACAGCAAAGGTCACCACCATGGCCAAAATCCCCCCGAACACCAAAAACCGAATCAGAAACCTTAACATCGGTTATTCACCCAAAAAGAACCGGCGCCATGCTGCCATGCTGCCAAATCGATACAAAAAATCCGGGTCGGAAGAATTGAGCGTAATCGTTCCCAACTGAAATTGATTGGCCGCCTCGATTGCACTAAACGTACGCCCGGCATTGGTCGACAATGCCTCGGCTTTGAGTTTTTCCCCCATCGCTTCGGCCAAGGTTTCCGCCAAATCCCCCTCTGCCCGCAACTCATTGTACAAAGCATCGGCCGCAGCCCGGGTTTGCCGGTCGTACTGGACCGCCTCCGCATCAATGGCGGCGATTTCCAACCCATATTGCGACCGCAACTCTTCGATTTTTTTGTTCCATTCTTCTTCCTTCAACACGACCTGTTTGTCGATGGACTTTTCCAACGTTTCCGTTTCCTGCTTGGCCACCGATTCCGCCCGCAACGCTTCGTCCAGCCGGCCTTGAACGACCAGCAGTTGTTTGTTTTGCAACTTGTCTTCGTATTGGCTACGAAACCGAATCGCCCGGAGCACCACATGGGTCGCAACCACATGATATTGCGCCAAGGTGTCATTGAGCACGGGCAAAATCTTTTGCGCTATCGCTTGACGTTTGTTCGGATCCTGGACGTCAAGATTCGACAACTCCGCCAAATATTTCCGTAAGATACCGATCGAAGCCGACCGCACTTTGTCCACATAATCGTGTTCAAATCCCGCGCGAACGATTTGCCACGCCCCATCGTCGGCAATATGGTACGGCACCGAAACATCGATAAAAATCACGTTGTTTTCTTTTGTGCGCACATCCAGCGGCGCACCCGATTCCTCGGCAAATTCCAGGTAATGAATGGTGCGTTTGAGTTTGTACCACCTATGCCAAAACGGCAACGACAAATGATAACCCACGCCGAAGTCCTGCTCGTCGATACCGCCAGTTAAGCTGCGCCGCACCCCCACTTCATGGGGATCGATGGCTTCGAGACACGCCCGGGGAAAAATCCAGCCGGCAATCACGATCAACGACAGGGTATAAATGAGTTTTTTGATCATCGTTTGTCCTCCAGATACCGAATGTCGATAGGTGATGACGGATTGGACACCGGTGTAGCAACCAATTTGCCCAACTGCGCAAACACTTTTTCGGCGATGACCCGGTTGAGCACATCCGGCCCTTGCTCACCAACCGCGTTGATTTTGGCGGCCAACCCTTCGGCTTCTCTCCGATAAGCCGTTTCGTTGGCTTTGGCGCGGGTCACTTTTTCGTCGCGATAAGCATTGGCTTCGGCATCGCGTTCGATTTTATACAGGTCGGCTTCCCGTTTGACGGCGATCAATTTGTTGGCGGCTTGTTGTTTTTTGGCTTCCAACTCGGAAATCAATTGTTGGTATTCCTGATTTTTGGTTTGTTCCACGTGTTGTAACTTACGCCCCTTTTCCTGCTCCAACTTTTGCCGTTTTTCGGCTTGCACTTCGACTTCCTGTTCCGCGTTTTGCCGTTCTTCGATCGCGTGTTCCACCCGTTCATCAAACGTAGGTTTGGGCGGAGGAATATTGGTCACTTCAATACCAAGCGGCCGAAGACGTTCGTTCAGCGCTTCTTTGGCCGCGCTGGTGGCCTGCCCATAAGTAGCCGGATTGGCGACTTCCAGAAACGAATGTTGCCCAAACGCATCTCGAAGCACTTCCCGGGAATGGACCAAAATCGGCAACTTATACGAATCATCCGGCCCAAGCCGCCCCAATACATCGATTGCCGAGCCGGGGACCACCTGATAATGAATCTCCAGCTTATCGAAATAAAAATTCGAACCGTCATTGGCCCGCACGGTCAGTTTGCGGGTATGGTCAACGTCCACATGCTGCTCCCCTTCCATGACCAGAATCTGAGGGCGGATTTCCAACTTTTCCACACGGTTCAGCCCGGGCAAAAACGTGATGGCCCCCTGCTCGTTGATCACCCGGGCAGGCTCACCAAACACACCTAAACCGGTGTTGTTATAAAGCACAGCCACTTCACCGGGTTCGATTTCCACCACCCCGGAAGCATCGGAAAACAGCCACACCAGCAGCAGAATCAACGCGACAATGGGGAGTATCCACCCGACTTTTCCCCCTTTAAAGTGATCCCCCAATTTTTTGAGTGCCGACGAATCCATCCCATGCACCTCCTATAACGGTTCCACAGTCACAACAAACGCCGGTCGAGTGTAAACGAAGACGTACAAAAGCGCCAATTGGCCGTCATTTCTCCGAAGCCTAAAAACAACCGTGCCGCGACACCAGAAGGAAATCCTATCGGCAAACACCTTGAGTCTGTGAAAAAATAGCTGAACGAACTTGGACGGGTGCTTTTGTCCCCCCTGCCCAGAAAAAAACCTGCGCCATATTCCCGATATGACTCGGTTTTTCTCCTGGCATGGGAAACAAAATCCCCGCGCCCAAGTCCGTCCCCATATTTTTTCACAAACACCTTGAGCGTTGCACCGTTTGTCGCGATCTTCTCACGAACCCAAGTCTATTGAACATGTTACGCGGTCACGGAGGCACGCCAAGAGGTGGCTAACGAGGTCCCAAACACGGCTCGAACACCCCGGTTTTACGACTAAGTTGTCTCCGTGACGTGTTCGAGAGGCCTGGTAATGGCTTTGATGACATATCGGCCACACGGCCGCGATGCCCACCGACGTCTCTTAAACACCGGAAACACACCCCGAGTTGGACTTCCGAAGGTGTCGTGAAGGCAACCATTGGCCACCGAATGGTGTCCAGTAGGCCACTCGGTGGTATCGTCCAGGTGATCGAGTCGTGTCGCGAGAGTATCACGACGTATCCATGACCCTGCCGTGCCACCTGCTGGAGGTTCGTATAGGTCTATTGGTGCTTTGACGTGACGTCATGCGGCGTGCGAGAGAGGTTTGTTTTCAATCGAGCCGCCACTCTTAACCAATACGCGGTCTTTGAGGTTGTAAAAAAGTAGCTGCGCAGGGTTTCTCGGAACCAAGGCGGCCAAAAGCATCCGTCCAAGTTCGTTCAGCTATTTTTTAACAGCCTCACAGCTTCCGGAGCACGACCAGAAGGCGCCGACGAATCTATGATCGTCGTCGAAGGCCCGTGAACAATCCCTCAACCCGGGCGGCGATACCACTCGTGGTCCTCATGCCGCCGCCACGGCTCGATTTCATAGGATAGGGCCCGCGTTCCAATCCAAGGCATGTAGTTGTTCGCGTTCGAATTCATCCGATCGATGACACTCTGGTGCACAACCAACGGGTCTTGGCGGCGCTGATCCCATCCGCGTACTTTTCGGCGATACAGCTTGGTGAGCCACGTCCCGCGAGAGTCGTGCATCGTGCCGTTGGCGTTTTCGGCGATTTCGACCTGATGGCGTGGATAAATCCACAAACCGTGTCTCACCGCCATGGACGCCATCCAGACCAGCGGTATGTCCGAAAGCTCCTGCTCCTTGTACCCACCCCCAACATCGGTGTGCATTCCCGCGAACCAGACCTGCCGAACCCGCTGATACGGCAGGTGCTCGCTGTCCCACAACACGGGCAAAAACGCTTTTCGTTCGTCGTCCAAGGCCAAAGCATGATAGGCGTTTTCTACGCTTTCACTGAGGCGGAAGTTGTGAAATTTGTGGCGGAAACCCGGTATGCCGTCGAGGATCGCGCTGGCCGACTTGTTCGGCAAACCAAGGGCCGCGACGGTATCGAAGCATCCCAGAAAGGTGACACGCGCCCAAATCGTGTGATGGCGGTGGACGAACTCATCGGCCTCGCGTTTACGTTTGTCGCCCCGGCTCGTTTTGTAGATGCAATAGGCCCTGCGGATAAGCTCGGGCCGCGATTGCGGCAGGATACCGAAGTAGTGGATAAAACTCGACAAACTGCGGACCGTAGCCGCACCGCGGCTGAAACCGAACAAAAAAATCCGGTCCCCGGTCTCATAGTTGCGGAAAATGAACTCGTAACATTGGCGGATATTTCGGGAGATTCCCGCTCCGCCGATGCTGCCGGAAACGCGCTGGAAACCGGTACCAAGCCCCGCATCATAAAACGCCACCTGCCGGGCCGAGCGGTCTTCCACCATATTGAACAGCTTGTAAATGTTGGTGTTGTACCCGAAACCTCCGTCCTGTCCGGTTCCGTCGGAAAAAATCACGATATTCTTTGGCATAACAGCTCACCGTGCACAAGATCTCAGCTTTTTGGGGCGTCGCAGGGACCAACGGAATGACGTCCCTGGGTCCGCCGCGGTGTCCATATAACCGTGCGGATTCTCACTCGGATCGCGAGCACGGCGCAAGAGTTCGGCATCAATCCCGCCCCCTCCCGCGGCGCCGGCTCCCTGCTCGTCGACCGCCGGTGAAAATCCGGGCTACGGGCAGCAAGTGGGCGGAGAGGGTCCGCGGAAATAGATGAGTGGCCCTGGATCGGCCGCTTTTGGCCGGCTTGTCCAGTCCCGGCCCTGCGGAATATTCCCGATATTCCTCGGTCCGGCCAAGGACCATCCGACTCAAAATCGGCTCGACCAGGGTCACTCCCTTATTCCCGTTGACCCTCGGAGAGCTTGTGAAAAATAGCTGAACGAACCTGGACGGATGCTTCTGTCTCGGCATCCCGAAAGAAAACCTGCGCAACTACCCGGATATTGCTCGGTTTTCTTCCGGGCATCAGGGCCAAAATCCTCGCGCCCAAGTCCGTCCCCCCAATTTTTGTCCTAGGTGGCTGGTGTTTTTTAGGGGAATTTTTGGCCAGCCGAATTTGAGCCGGATCGTCCGGAAAAATCCTGAGTCATATCAGGAATATGGCGCAGAGATTTTTACGGACGAGACGGCCAAAGGCGGCCAGGACAAAAATTTCATCAAAAAACACCAGCCACCTAGCCAAAGCCCGGGCCTTGGACGGGAAAAACACGGGCACGGAGAAGCCCGGGCGTTTTCAACGCCCCCCAGAAACCTTGCCAACGTTCACTGCGTCGGCCTATCATGGCGGCGGTAGGGGCCAACGGGCGGCGATTGTTTTCGCCAGGGAGAATATGCAAACGAGAATCGAGGAAACCGACGGGTACGACAAGGGCAGATCCTGGGCCGCGCGTCTTGCAGCCAGGGTCGACCAGCAGAACCAAAGGACGGGTTTTCTTTGGGGTTTGGCGGCAGCGGTTGCGGCCGCGGCAGCGGTTTGGTTGGCGGCGGTCAGCGTGTTCGGCATCCACGTGGGCGCCGGCGGCGTGTTGGCCCTGGCGGCGGCGGTTGCGGGTTCGGGTGCCATTCTGGTGTGGTCCGGGGCCAAAAGGGTGATGGTGGTACCGCCGCCTCCGCGCACCGACGTCCCGGAGACACGGGGCGAGACGGCGGACGGGGCGGCGGAGGGCACGGGAGCGGAGGTCGTTGGGGCAGGCCAGGAGACGGCGCCGGCCCCACCTGAGGACCCCGTGGAGCAAGACGGGGGCGAATCCGGGGTGGCGTCGATCGAAGACACGCCCCTGGCGTTGGTGATCCAGGCGCAGAGGGCGGTCGAGTCACGCGCCCAGCGCCGAGATGGCCGGCCAGCCGAGGACCCGGCCCCATTCCCGACGAAGGCGTTTCAAGTACACGCCGCGGCGTTCGAACAAATCCTGTTGCCGGGTGGAGTATTTCAAATGGGCAGCGCCGACGATGACGGGACGGCCTACGCGGACGAGAAACCCCAACACCCCGTCGAACTGTCGCCATTTTGGATCATGACCACCCCGGTCACCCAGGGGTTGTGGGCAGAGGTCATGCGTGAGCGCCGCGGATGGCCGGAAAACCAGGATTCCAACCCGGTCAACAACGTAGATTGGGTCGATGCCGCCCGGTTTTGCAACGCATTGTCGCTTCGCGTCGGTCTGGATCCGGTTTACGACATCGACGACAACGGAAAAGTCGATTGGCAGCGGGGCAAATCCGGGTTCTCCTTGCCCACTGAAGCCCAGTGGGAATACGCCTGCCGGGCCGGCACGACCACTCCGTGGTTTTTCGGGCCAAACCCCGACCCCACCTTGCTGTCTCAATATGCCTGGTGGAAAAAGAACTCCAAGGACCAAACCCAACCGGTGGCCACTCGCAACCCCAACCCGTGGGGACTATACGACATGCTGGGCAATGTCGACGAATGGTGTTGGGACTGGTTTGGGTCTTATGTTCGATCCTCGGAGGCGCCGGTAGTGGATCCGGCTGGCGGTCAAGATGGCACTGCCCGTGTGGTGCGCGGGGGCGCCTTCGTCTACGTCGACCCGAACCTCCTGCGGTCGGCGAACCGGTACGGGGACGATCCCTCGAACCGGCTCTGGATGTTGGGTTTTCGTTGTGTTCGTGATTTTTTAGTCCCGTGAGCATTGGCCGTTGTTTTGTTGTCTTATTCATGGCAGGAACGGGTCATCCTTCGCCGACGTCGTGCCCTACCGTCGGCTCCGGCGTAACCATGTCGACATGTACCCGGCGGCAAGGTCACGCAGTGACCTTGACGCCGCCCGCCAACGCACCGTTGTTACCATGTTACCATTGTTACCAAACCACCGTTGTTACCATGTCACCATGTTACCAATGAACCACGGCTACCCAACGCCCACATCCCCCGATAAGCAGCCAACGTACGCGCCGGCGCCTCCGGCCCCTTTCGCGCCGCCGCTTGCAAGTTCCTCCGAAGCCACAGCCGAATCTTCGGACGGCGTAAATTACATCCAAGTTGGTGTTGTTCAATTACCCAGTCACTGACAAGGGAGTAGCGGAAAGTGTCAACCATGCGCCCGGTCTGGGGTGCGTTGCAAACGCCGGGGTCTCCCCGTGCCTGTGCCCGTGCCCGGACCATGGCCACCAATTCGTATCCGTTCAACGAACCGCGTTGTGGACGTCCTCGGTTATTTCATCTTTCGTCGCGACTTCCGCTTCGAGTACGGCGCTGGCCAATTCTTGAACTCCCCGCCATGACGCGGGTAGCCCCAATGCCAGTGACTTAAGCACAAACCTTTGTTTTACACCGCCTTGCGTCGTCATGATCGCAGCCACCGGGTAACGCTCCTGGTCCAAGACCATTGAATTTCCGATTTGGCGGGCGATGGCCCCGAGAGAGACCAAAGCGGCCATGACATGTAAGTGCACGAAAACAAATACCGATTTCCTTAAGTCACC
>JABWCM010000170.1 GCA_013360285.1 Myxococcales bacterium | reverse complement strand
CGTGTCATTCAGGTCGCGCCGGAGGTACCACACAGGTGTCCGGGCAACCGTCTTCGTCTGTGTCCAGCGTTGTGCTGAGCGGAATTCCCAGTGTAATAAAAATCTCAAAGTTAACATCCACGACGTTGACGATTCCGTTACAATCCAGATCGGCAATGTCCAATGTTCCCGCCAAACATCCCGGCAAAGGACCTTGTGACCCCGACAACACCCACAAAGCCGTGTTGATGGAGCACTGAACGTCCACGACGTCCACTTTACCGCTCGCATTGATATCCCCAAGCAGTCCCTCGGTGCATTGACACCCCACATCTCCCGAACCCATGGTCACCATCACCTGACCCGTTGCGATGTCGTCCCACTGATCAGCCACCGTCACGGAATAAATCGTTTCTCCCACCGGCGGAATAACCTGGACAGCGGCTTCCGTACCGATTAGTTGTCCGTTGGCTTCCCACAGGTAAGTTAACGGTCCGCCTTCCGGATCACTACTGTTTTCGGCGGTCAACACCACCGGTGATACCGAACCGCACGGAAAAGCAAGATCTTTGGTAACCACAACGATCGGCGGAAGGTTCTGGATTTGTTCCACTTCCACGTTGTCGATCCGCACAACCGAGCCGGTATCCGTGTCTCCCCCCAACAAGGACAGCACCAACGTCACCTCGGCTCCGTTTGGGACCGTGGTCAGGTCCACCTGCACCAAAAATCCGTCGGTTCCACCCGGCAACCCCTGTGTTATAGTCGTTGTAGCCCCCGAATGCACTTTGTCCCCTTCTTCAAAGTGTACAAATGCCGTAGCTCCCTCTTTCCATGCCGACAACACCGTCGCTCCGTTTTCCAACACCAGATGCGCTTCAAACACGTCGGGAATCAACGTCGCCGATGTGTTTAAGCCGGTATCGAGATACACCTCAAACGACAACGTCGGATTTTTTTTCGTTTTGACAAACGTTTGCCTCAGGTTCACCTGCGCCGAGTCCCCCTCACCGAACACCGCCTGGCCCTGATCCGCCACAACGGTTCCCGGCGAACTTTTGCCGTCGTGGTTGTCCACAGACCACCCAGTCAGAGCGGCGTCGAAGCTGCCGTTTTGAATCGGAGTTGCAAAAACGACTACAGGCGCAAAAAAGCCGGCCCCAAAAACAACCAGTTTCCGAAACCACCCGTTTGGATTGAGAATGTTCATGACTTGGTACTCCCTTATTTCTGCTTCGGTGGTTTACACGGTTTGATGATTTCAATGAGCCCCTTGAGCAAATACTTCAAAATCTGTTGGCGTATCGCCTCGGGGTCGACCGCCGCACCATTGAGTGCGTCCGCCGCGGCCTGGATTCCGGTCTTGGCGGCATTTCCAAATTGTTTTCCCGCTTTGGCTGCCTTTTTCGCGTTGCACTTGACCAAAAACGCATATTCTACGGCCACCGTTTCCCCAGAAGGATCGGCGAACGCATACGGCGCGTTTCGCGCATACACATAATCCCAAGGTTCTTCGGTATCCTCCTGCAAAAACCGCCCGGTCGCCGGATCGTACCAGCGTTGGCGGTAGTATCCCAACCCGGTATGCGGTTCAAACTCCCGTGCCGTGTATCGCAACGTGTCATCCAATGTCGGTTGTGGACCAGCGACTTGTTGACCGAAGCCGTCGTACACATAATGCGCTAAGACATCTCCAGCGGTGTTTACGACGTCTCTGACAGTCCCCAGATGGTCCGTCAACAACCATCTGGTCTGCCCCGACACCACTTCCGCAAGCACGGCGTCGACATCCCGCAGATACAACCGGCGCACCACGGTTTGGCCCGATTCGTCTACAACCAACACCGGGTTTTCCCCATCTGACAACACCCACCGAACCTCGCCGTCCTGCTGGATCGACCACCGTGTACCGTCGGCACCAAGCCCATATGTCGCCTCGCTTACCAACTGTCCTTCTGCGTCCGTCAGCGACCAACCCGTCAGCCGATCCCGCGCGTCATAAATAAACGTCGTGACATTCAAACTACCTTTGTCGGTCCGTTGCGCCAAATTGCCGTTGTTGTCGTAAGCATAGGTAGCGTCATCGGTTTCCACGAGCCGATACCCTTTGCCGTCAATATCTTGGCTGTAGGTCCATACGTTTCCTTGGTGGCTTTGTTGCCGATTTCCGGCACCGTCATACACATAATTTTCGTCAGCCAAGCCACTCCCATCCGGGTGATCCACGGTGACCAACCTGCGCCATCCATCGACGGTCATGCTATGAACCCCTTCGGAATCCGTCATTTGTAGGATGTTTCCCACGCCGTCGCGTACATACCCCAATTGCGTAATGATGTCGCCGTTGGCGGTTTTATGGTCAATTCCCACGAGTTTTTGCGGGCAACCCCCACACGAGTACGTTAAATCGGTCACCGGCCCCGCAATCGAAGCAGCCAAGTCCCCATACCGGTTGAGTTTTGTTGCCGTCAGCGCTCCATTGTATTTTACATCTACGCGCCGTGTACTTCCGTCGGGATCGGTCTGCTGCACACTCACGATTTCGTCCCGCGGGCCATAACTATAATGGGTCCAGCCGCCGGTTGAATCGGTCAAATCCATCAGATTTCCGTTCCCGTCATAACCACTTTTCCACTCATCACCCACCTTGGTTCCGTAAAGTACCGACAATTGTGGACCCGCTCCAAGCGGGGTCTGAGTTACCGATTTCAGCAACCCGGTAGGCCAATATTCAAATGATTGTACCACGTCGGGGTGAGTTATCTGCACCGCCTGTCCCGCTGCATTGTATGTCCAAGTGCGTGTCTGCCCAGGCTGCCCCACCCACGTTTCGCTTAGCAACTGGTGTTCCGCATCGTAAGTAAACGCCAACGTCTGCCCCTTGCGGTCGGTATGCGACAAAATATCCCCGGCATCGTTGTTTACATACGTCATGCTGTGGCCAAATGGGTCGACTACTTTGCTAAGATAACCTGCGTCCGTGTATTCAAATGTCCACGTTTGGCCTTCCGGATCCACCAGTTTGGTCAACAATCCACGGGTATCGTAGCTGTAAAAATACGTGTCGCCCATAGGGGTCGTAGTCGTTGCGACACGGCAAGCGTCATCAAAAGTCCGGGTGATACATTGTCCCAACACGTCGCATTCCGATGCCGGACGTTTACACAACCCAGCATAAGAGTTGGCGGAAACAAATCCATCCGGATCGGTTTCGGTTAGCACCCGGCGGTATTTGTCATACGTATAAGTCCAGACATTGCCATCGGGATCGATTTTTTCGATGATATTTCTTGCGGCATCGTAACTTTGAATAGTGTCCACATAGGTCGAATCATCCAACCATTCACGAATCAACACGGTGTTACCCATATCGTCCAAAAACGTGTCGGTTTTGTATCCGCGGGCATCGTACAACGTGCTGCTGCCTCCGGAGATATCAAACGAAAACAAACTACAGCCTTCAAGGGTATCGGGATTGCCCGTGTTCGTACACAATGCAGCAATCCGTCCATCGTCTGTATACACCAGCTTGGCCACCTGGCGTCCCAACGGGTCGCGGATGTCGGTCAGGTGGTGTGGCAAGTCGGCGTTTTTGTACTCGTAAGTGCTTTTGTTGTTGGACTGATCGGTCACTCCAATCAAATTGCCCACCTCATCATATTGGTAGGTGACGCTCCCCGGAAGCGGTGCATCGGGTTGCGTGGATTCGGGTTCAATCACTTCGACGACCCGTCCCACCTCGTCACGCACAAAACTCAACGACACACCCAACGACGACACCACGCCGTCCGGTGTGATGTCCAACGTGTTCCCATTGGCGTCTTCAATGTGTAAAAGCCCCAACTTTTCGTCGATTAAGTAACTGACTTGCTCCTGGGTAGTGAGCCGATATTGAGTGGGGTTATAAGGAAACACCCAGTCGTAAAACGTTGCGCCAAACCCCCACACATTGACCGGACCCCCTACCGGCTCCAGCGTGTCGGTCACGCCGGGATCGGCCGTAAAAGCGGGTTTAAACAAAAACATCGTGGGATAACCCAAATAAGTTGGAGCAAAGGTGAATCCTACCCGCTCTCCATCGGGTTTGGTCACAACCACTCGGGTTTGATAGTCAAAGGGCTGAGCGGTCAACAGATCGAGTCCTCCGGAAATGATTCCCAATGCTTCATTTTTGGAATCGTTCACTTCTGCCCCAAACGAAAACCGCCACCCCGGACCTAAATCCCCGGCCGGTTCATGTTGCGCCAAAATGGAGTCGTAGGTACGGGCTACACTCAGGGGAATGCCGGCTATCGGGATCACAAAATCAACAAACGATGTTCTAAAATTACCGACTTTGTAATCGGCGCTCAACGCCATGGTGAATTCGATTCCCCCTGTTTGAACCCCATCGGACACTAAAATGTGCACCGTTGGCATTCCTGCGGGCAACATGGTGGGGTCCAACAGGGCGACCTGCTGGTTTTCGACTGGTCCTACTCCGGACATGATCAGCGGAGCGCTAGCCCCGTTCCCCACGCCGAATCGGACTTCCCATGTCAATGATTCCGGGGTATTGTCACTGATGGTCACCACAAGCGGTGTGGGGCCCATCATCAGAGAGCCGGGGAACGGATCGTGCAGCGTGACCACCGGCTGTTCGGTATCGTTGCAATTGGCCACACTCACCATCGCCTGGGCCTCCCCCACATTTCCCACGGAGTCGGTGGCGTTTCCCTCCAGTGCCAGAATTCCCAACGACTCGGCGATCAGTTCTACGCAGTGGTTTGTGTTCAGGATTTGGCTTACGCCGTCGATTTTCAACTCCCGGGAAGTGATCCCCGACGCATCGGTCGCCGAAATACACACCGTGGCAAATTCCCCTTGGCAAAGCGGGGTTACTTTGGAATACACGGTGACCGTAGGTGCGGTGGTGTCGAGTATTACAGAGACGTCGAATTCCAACGTGGCCGTTCCCCCATACCCATCGGACACCGTGATGACTATCGGAATCGGGTTGGTGGGGTTTCCTTCGGGTTTCCACAACAACAACCCTTCCGTGGGATGAATGGTGGCCCCGTCCGGTGCCGTAGTTAACGAAAAGGTGAGGGGATCGTTATCAGGATCGGTTGCTTTAGCCACAAACACATAGGTCGCCCCTTGATTTACCGTTGTCGGGGCGGTGTTGGTGAATACCGGTGGGTTATTTTTGCCTTTCACCACGACTGTAAACGACTGTTTGGCCGTGGCCCCCTCGGAGTCGACCACCCCAATGGTGACGGATACGTTTCCGGCATTGAGCACAGACGGGGTCCAGGTAAAGGTTCCATCGGGTGCCGCGGTCATGGAGGCCGGTCCAGCAAACTTCTGGTAATCTAAAGGATCAAACTCGGGGTCGATCGCTTTAAGTGAATAGGTCCAAGGCGTGCCGGCCAATGCGGTCAACGGTGGGTCGGATGTGATAAACGGAGGCAGATTGGGGGCGTCCAGCACGACCGACAACGTCCAGGTTTGGGTTGCTTTTCCGCCTTTGTTGTCCATTACTTCAATGGTGATGGTGTGACTGCCCAGTTGGTCAATCGTCGGAATCCACTGGAGTAGTCCGGTGCCGGGATCCAACTCAACTCCCGCTGGATGGGTCCCCAAAGTATAGGTGATCGGGTCCGAATCGGGGTCCATCGCAACCACACCATATAAATAAAGGGATTCCGCCTGCACAATCGGCGGCGGGGTTGTCACGATCACCGGCCCAGCATTGCCGACATTGGTCACCCCCACTGCCAGAACGTAGGATTGTTGGGCAATTCCCCCGTTGGGATCCTGGGCCTGCACTACAACCGTATGGGTACCAGCTTGGGCCGCGGTCGCCGTAAGAAGACCGGTCGACGGGTCGACGGTAAGCCAGGAGGGTGCCACCGGTAACGAATATACCAGGGTATCGCCGTCAGGGTCGACAGCGGACGCGGCATACACATAAGGGGCCAAGATAGCAGACTGGACAACAGGAATACTCACAAACAACGGGGGTTGATTGGCGCCGGGCAGCGCGACCGACAAGCTGAATTTCTGCTGTGCGAACCCGCCCGTGCCGTCGATGGCGCCAATGATTACGTCAAAAGTGCCGGTATCGGATTCCGTAGGCGAATATACCAGTTGGGCAGGGTTGGTAGCCGTCAACGTCATTCCAGGTGGTGCGGCAAGCAAAGACAGCGTCACGGATAACCCGTTGGGATCTGTGGCCGCGACCGGTGCGGAGTAACTTACACCAACTTTGGCATAAGTAACCGGAACCGTGGTAAAATAAGGCGGCAGGTCAGCCGGGGCCATTAGCCGCGGTTCAAACACCACCGACCGCCGTTCGGGGTCGTCAAAAGCCAAGGGAATCGTGGGTGTAACCTGGCCGCCGGGCAACAATACACCCTCCCCCAAAAGGCCGATATACGGTGTGCCGTCGGGCAACGCTCCGTCTGCGTTGAGCAACGAAACCGAGGGGTGGAGCCCAGGTCCGATTGTCAACAGCAGCGGACCAATGAGGCCGGCATCCGTGGCAGTTGCCGACACATCGACCAGCAACCGATTGGCCGTGCGTTGAAATGTTGTGCCTTCAAAGGTCACTTTGGCGAGAGGCGTGATGTCTACGTAGGAAGCAAACGGATTGGCCGCAGCATCAACCCCGATCCAGGTCGTGATCAGGTCAAACGACCCACATTCTTCCACCGCGGTCAACACAATGGTATTTTCGCCTGGTTCCAACGTGATGGGGGCATGGAAGTACCCGGCCGCGTCAAGGCTCTGTACCAGTTGACCATCCACAAGCACACCCACAACCGGTCGAAGTGCGTTGACACCAATGGCTTGTCCTTGCAAGACCACCGGCGTATTGGCCGGCAAAAAGCTTCCGGGCGCGGGTGACAATTGCACCAACTGAGGTTTCACCGCATCGTCCGCTTGTGCATCACAGGCATCGTTGGCCAATTTTGTGACCAGAGTTTTGAGTTCATCGGGGGCAAACGAAGCAACGGTGGCGGTTCCTCCGGTGGCTTGAGCCATAATTGAAGCCAACGCAACAATGGGGTCAGACACGTCTTGAGGAACGATAGGCGACACCGTAACGTTGTTGTCTGCGGCAACCTGGCCCGCATGAAACGCCGCTAAGTTATCCAACGAATCGACCGGATCACCACAATATGGCCCTTCGTCGGCCACCGGCACGACCAATCGGGCAGAATTTTCCGGCCAGGGATAACTTCCAGCGACTACGGCGGTGGCTGTGGCAAAACTTTCGGATGCAAATCCTCCCGAAGGGCAAACGGACAAATCGGCAATGGAAGCGGGGGGATTTCCGGGGACGACCGGACCCAATTGATTGAGTACCGAGTCCGACAAACATGGGATGTTTGTTTTGTCGGTGATTCCCCAGTACGAAGGTGTGACAGGAACCCCTTTTTGCGCCAGGCCCGCAATCAATTCCTCCGCAAGTTCGCAGGTTTGAGTGGCGTCGTTGGTCATCGACGCCGAAGTGTCGAATATAAAAATCGCCTCCAGCGCTGCACAGGCAGCACAACCAGGAGGAATGTCGGTCACCGGGGCTTCGGGGCTTACTATTCGAAATTGAAATTGGGAAACGCTGTCATCTACCCCATCAAAAATCAGCGTATACACCCCTTTCGCCAACGAAAACGGACCCTTGTCATTGCTTAGAAAATTGGTCGCGTTCGATGTGGCAAAAACCGGTGTGCCAACCGGATCAAGCAGAGTCCAGGTAAGGGCTGCAGGAGACGACATCAGGTCACAGGTCACCGACAACCCGGCGGTATTGATTGGAATGGTGTATTGAACGATTCCGCCAGGTGAACCGATGGCGTCGTTTTGAACCCAATTGGGGACCACATCGCCGGCATTTTTGTCCACTACCGTCGACAACGTGAACTGGTAAGTCGGTATTGCACCGCCGAAAGGTTCCAACGTAAGAACATAATTTCCTGGAGGCAGCCAGATGGGACCACGGTCCCCGGCGGACAGTGTGCTCAGATTGGAGACCGACGCCAAATTCCATTCCGCGTCCGCGTGCCGTAATGTCATGGAAGTTGAACTGGCCATCTTCTGGTTGTCAAAAAACAACCGCTGCGGGCTGCCGGTCAAAGTCAAGGTGTATTGATGAATGTCGCCGGGTTGCGCAAAAGCCTTGATCTGCGGCACGTCGGGTTCCAGTGGAAAGGTGTGGGTAGTACCGGCCGTAATGGCAAACGAATAGGCGGGTTTGACGGCTCCGTTGGGATTGAGAAACAATTCATATTCGCCGGGCCACAACGCCAGTGGTCCCACATCGTCGTTGGAGGGGATATTGGCATTGACTGGACCAAACAACACCTGCCCCGACGGGTCCTTGAGAGACCATTGTAGGTTGTTGGTAACGGTCAGCACATCAAAGTACGTCGAGGTGGGGCCTCCCGGTGGGATCACAAAGGTATAGGTGTGTGTGTCACCTGATCCACTCAAGAATTTGGTTTCGACCTGGCCCAATGTGGTGGTAAACGTATCGTGGGTGACGGTATCAACGATTTTCAGAACATGGTTGGGAACAGCATCGTTGTTGGCGTCTACGTCGATTACATAAGACCCTGCTGCAAGAACATAAGGTCCTTTTGCGTCGTTGATGTTGGTCGTTGCGTTTGACCGCGCAAAAACCGGACGACCGACCCCGTCGCGTAATTCCCAAAACAGGTTGGTGGCTCCTGTTTGGACTTCAAAAAACAGCTCCGTAGGCGAATCCAACGTAAACGTGTAGAAATGTTCCCACCCGGGAAACGCTGGGGATGTGCCAAACGAAACACCAGGCTCAATGGGCTGCGTGGTCCAATCGCTTGGGACGACACGAAATTGATACGCCGTCGCTGCGCCGCCGGTATCGGAAAACCTGATCACATATGAGCCAGCAGCAAGAAGATAAGGCCCACGATCATCACCCGTGGCGTTGGACGCCGTGTTGTTTGTAAACAGAGCGAGACCGGCTCCGTCGGTAAACGTCCAGCGCAACGTCGACGCACCTTTTTGCAGGTCGAGATAAATCGGAATGGGTTCGGTCAACTCGATAACATATTCGTCGAATTGACCGGTTGCCAACGACGTATTGATCACCTGCTCCAATGCCAGTGGTGTGCCGGTAGGGACATAGGGTGAACTGCCGGCATCCAACAATGCAAAGTTAAACGACCCGGTTTGTTTTCCTTCGCCCAAAACCGTCAACGTATAACTTCCACCCAAAAGGGGCAAAACTGGTGAATCTACAAGGCTTGTGGTTTGACTCAACACAACTCGGCCTAAGCTGTCTTCCAGTTTCCAGTTGAATCCCGCCGCGTTGTTACTTGAAATGAAATCGAGTTGGATCTGTTGGCCAAAGACGGCATCGAAAACGTATTTCTGTTGGTCTCCAGCGTTGACAATAGACCCGGCATAGGTCTCTCCGATACCGGCCGCAATTGTGGTAATGGTCTGGGGTTGGATTTGAAACGTGACCGAGCCAACCGCATCACCTTCACCGATGAGTGTCAACGTATACTCCCCGCCCAACAACGCGATGGGGTTCACATAAGACAAGCTGGTGGTACGCGGCAAAACAGTGACACCAAACGCATCCTGCAAAATCCAATTCAGGCCCGCATTGTTCGTGGTGGTCACGTCGACGATGGAAATAAATGTGCCGGGATCCACAGAAAATGTCGAAAACACTCTTTGACCCGGGGAGGTGAGTCCCGTCGAGACCGGAACCCCCACGTCGATAACCTGACTGACATCGGCAAAGGTGGACAAACGAAAGGAATAAGTTCCTTTGGCATCGCCTTCAGGGCGCACCCGTACCTCGTAGTCCCCGGCGACCAACCAATAGGGGCCTCCGTCTGAAAACGATGTGCCGAATGGTGCCAACACCAGGCCGTCAACTGTCTGGATAGACCAATTGAGCCCACCCAGGTTGGAAGTGGCCAATACATCAAAATAGGTCGGTGTCATCTCGGCTACGGAAAACGAATAGGTTCGGGTTTCGCCAACGATGGTCACCGCGCCGTCGACGGTTGTGTTCACCGAAATCGGTGCCGTCGAATGGGGGACCTGACCAATCGAAAAAGTGTACGTACCGATAGCGTCCCCTTCACCGTCTACGGTGAGGGTGTAGGCCCCAGGAATCAATGTCATCGACGCCGAATCCGCAAACGCCGTGGTGAGGGGAAACAACACGTTACCACCCGCGTCGTTGAGGCGCCAGCCAATGCCCGCGGCGTTGGATGTGGTTTGTGCATCAAAATACAGTCGTTCAGTAGAGCTTAACGAAAACGTATAGGTGTTTGTTTGCCCCGGATGCTCGATGGCGCCGGATACGGGAACATTGGACGTGATGGCGGTCGTGGTGTCGAGTACTTCCTGCAATACGAAAGTGAACGTGCCCGCAGACGTAGCTTGTTCACCCTTGACGCCCAACGTATAAGCCCCACCCATTAAATTAGCTGGCCCAAGGTCATCCAAAGCCGCCAAGTTAGACAAAATGCGCCGGCCGAACACATCATCGACAAACCAGTTGAGCCCCGCTGCATTGTTGGTAGCCGTACGATTCACAAACAAACGGGTGCCAGGTGCCGCATCAAAGGAATAGAGGAGTACTTCGCCGGCGGCAATACTCCCGGAAACCGGCGATCCCCATTCGATAGGAATCGTCTCCGCGCGAGCTGGAGCGGAAAAAATCAACTCAATGCTGACAAAAAAGCCGACAAGGGCCAAAAAGTTCCGATTAAGGGGTACACCGTGCATGATCCGACTTCTCCTGCGAGCCTATGGATTCGTCATAAACCCATGGGCCACGTGGTAGCAGAGCACACGGTAGAAACCAAGCAAATTCAGCAATTTTGTGTCGTGACTTGGCGTAAATTACACCAGCATTCGCCGGTGTTTGTCAGAGAGGCTGTGAAAAAATATGGGTGCGGACTTGGACGCCCAAAACCTGCGCCCATATTTTTTACAGACTCAGAGCGCCAGCAGGGATAAAGAAACAGTCGTTGTTACGCCGAGTTGGGTCACAGAGACGACAGCGGCCGGACTGATTTCGCCATCCGTAACCATTTCTGGGTTTTTTGAATTGTTTGGCTTGCCCACATTTCCACCGGGATGTCCATACGCCCAAGTTCACAACGAAGTGTCGCGGAACGTTGTAGGGCGTGATGAATAAACCGATCCCCCCGTGGAGCACCCAGATGGCGAAGATAAAAATCCAGTCGGCGATACCACCGTTGCTGCCTTTGGTTCATCGATGACACACGTGACGAAAACAGGTCACACCGGCTCCATTCGTCCAGGGTTTTGGGCAACAAGGCTGCGGCCAGCGGGTCGGACTGCATTTGATTTACCAGTTCTGATCCAGGGTAGGGTGCAAACATAAATACCGGTGTTTCGGCTACCGGGTGAAGCTTTTTGACGGCATAGATGACAGACACCGTCTCTTGACGTTCTTCTTCCGTTTCGCCGGGAGCACCCACAATAAACCCAAGGGTTGCATCAATACCGTAACGCGCCAGTTTGGCGACCGCCTTGGTGATCATGTCGGCACGCTGGTCTTTCTGTAGCTTACGCAGCGCCAAATCAGACCCCGACTCTGCTCCGATCACCACCCGCCGTAATCCGCTGGACTTCAGCAGTTGCATGTTGGGCTCACTCATCACGGAAATATGCTGCGCGCGAGCGGTCGCTACCCAGGTAAGTGGCCGTCCAATATCCCGTAGTCCTTGGGCAATCGCCATTGCCCGGGGGCGTTCGACGAAAAACAGATCGTCCTGAAACGCCACTTCGTCAAGCTGATATCGGTCGACCAGCGTTGTCAGGTGCGCAATGGTGCTCTCGGCGTCTAATGAAAGCCAGGTCCGCCGATAAACCTGCGGATCAGCGCAGAATGCACAACGAAAAGGACATCCCTGTGACGAAATGTAGTCCAGCACCCGTTTTCCCGAACGAACAAAGTACTTTTCCAAATCGATCATGCCGTAATCGAATGGCGGCAATTCCCCAAGCGAAATGAGTTCGCGTTGAGGGCCGGATGCGATGGAACCATTTTTTAATTTAACAAATGTTCCTGGTATGTTTACAATTGACCGCCCTTGGGCCAGAGACTCACAGATCTCAAGAAAGGTTTTTTGGCCTTGTCCAACCACCACAGCATCGACCGATGGCTCCGCAAGGCATTGTTCGGCCAGAATAGAAGGATGCCATCCTCCCCACACAATGGGGACATTCGGATATTGTTTTTTTGCAGCTCGCGAAAAAGTTAACGCATCCGCGATGGGGGGCCCACTGAGTACGCTGACGCCGATACACAATGGAGCAGGTTGTTTTTTGAGCGCGGACGCCACTGGTTCGTTCATCAGCCGTCCATCCCATATCACCGCCTGGAACGTATCTTTGGGTAACGTCGATGCCACTGCCAACAACCCCAACGGCTGCGTAAAGAAGTCGGCGTAGGGATTGTAGAGGAGCACCTGGTGTTTGGGGGGCATGGCAACACACCGTTTGGGTCCGACTGACCAACGTGGCTCGAATTCTTTGTAACGTTATACGGTTTTTGAAAAACGGCGTTTTTCGACGTGGGTTTTACGAAGATGCGCATCAAACACCATCGCAACGGGGCGAATTAAGATTCTGCCCAACAACGTACATTCGATCACATCGTCGCCGAGTACCAAAAGACCTGACTCTTCGTATGTTTTTAGCGATTCGAGTTCGGCCGCAAATACATCGTCGAACTCGATATGATGGCGTTGTTCGACTTCCGCTTTGTCGATTCGGCCCCGACACATCAGCCGTTGAATGATGTCACCACGAAGGTGGTCGTCTTCGGTCATTCGATAACCTCGGGATACCGGTAGTCGGCCTTGGTCGATGGTTCGGTAATATGGATTTAGTTTTTTTTCGTTTTGTGCATATAACCCATCGACAAAACTGATGGATGACAGGCCAAACGCCACCAGATCGGCCCCGGCTCGGGTCGAATACCCCATAAAGTTGCGATGCAACGTTCCGTTTTTCCGCGCCAACGCCAGCTCGTCGGTCGGTTTGGCAAAATGATCCATTCCGATCGCGTCGTAACCGGCGCCCAGAAGTCGTTCAAGAGCCATACGAAAAATGGAAAACCGTTCTTCTCCTTTGGGAATGGTGGTTTCGTCGAACTTTTTCTGAAACGGCTTGAGCCACGGCACATGTGCGTAACTATAAACGGCAAGGCGATCGGGCTCGATTTCCAAAACCGCATCAACTGTGCGGGAAAACGATTCAACAGTTTGTTTCGGCAGGCCATAAATCAAATCGATGTTCGTGCTCCCGAACCCGTAGTCACGGACGGACTGAAGAAATTGCTTTGTTAAATCAACAGGTTGAATCCGGTTTATCGCGTGCTGCACCGAATCGTCAAAATCCTGAACCCCGATACTGAGGCGATTAAAACCCAAAGAACGAAGTGTCGCCAAATGTTCGCCCGTGGTGATCCGCGGATCGACTTCGATTGCGATTTCTGCACCTTCCGCAAATCGGAAGTGTTTGGACAACATCGAAAACAATCTTGTCATTTGGTCCGGCAACAAATAACTGGGTGACCCACCGCCCCAATGCAGTTGTACAACCCGGGCATCCGCCGGCACCGATGGCGCCACGGCGTCGATTTCCCATTCAAGACGGTCCAAATACGCATCGGCAAGGTCGGTGCGGGGAGTGACCAACACGTTGCAGGCGCAAAACCAACACATGCTCGGGCAAAACGGCATATGCACGTACAACGAGACGTTGGGTTGGGGTCCATTACCGCCGATATTTTGAACCGCCTGCAGAAAAGTTTTCCCATCTACGGGCAATTCCCATTCCGTTGCTGGAGGATAACTCGTGTACCGAGGTCCAGGGATATCCAGGCGGCGGATCACATCAAATCGCACTTCGCTGGTTGAGTTGTCCATATTGCTGCTCATCGACCGTTGTTTGTTGGTTGTGGGCGTGGCACACAAGGCCAGTGTCGGACCGTCCCAAACGGAATCAGGACACGGTCAAGCCGTTTCTACCCCACACATTGCACACAATGTTTGATCTGGATCAAGTCCATCGCTGATCGCTCGCAAGGCATCCCGTCAATTATTCCGGATACCCTTTGTCCTGTCTTGCCCACAGGTCTCACGAGCTTGCGGGCTGGAACGCGTACAAGGGTGCAACAACGTTAAACCAGATGCCCAATACCATGAAGACAGACGTATTTGAAATATTGAGCGATCTTGAGGCGGTTGTGCCGCTGCACCTTCGCCGCGGTCAAGTTCTGGTTCATGAAGGGCATGTTCCGATGGGTATCTACTACCTTCACACCGGAACCATTGACGTTGTTTTTGCTTCGTCTCGGGAGGGAGGCCGGGGGCGGAAAGCGCACCATGTTGTCTCCGGCCCTCTTATGTTCCCGCGGATTTCCGAGTTGGATACAGAGGCGGGATGTACGATTACCACCGCCATGCCGGTGCATGTTTTGTTTATTCCGAGGAGTGTTATCTTACTTAACTCGGATATCCACGATACCGTTCGCGAACTGAATGTTAAAAAAATGTCTTTGGTATCTATAAGAGATCAACAGAGGGAGTCTGAATGAGTACCCCGTCCGCAACGCTCGAAAAATTTGTGTACGATGATGCAATCGTTCGCAAATTTGTATTTGCCACGGTCCTTTGGGGCATCGTCGGCATGTTGGTTGGCCTGATATTGGCTATTCAACTTGCTCTTCCGGAACTCAATTTAGGAATTCCGTGGCTTACGTTTGGTCGTCTCCGGCCACTGCATACCAATGCCGTGATTTTCGCTTTTGCGGGAAACGCGATTTTTGCCGCAGTATATTACTCAGGGCAGCGGTTGCTCAAAGCCCGGATGTTCAATGATACCCTGAGCAAAATCCACTTCTGGGGG
>JABWCM010000407.1 GCA_013360285.1 Myxococcales bacterium | reverse complement strand
TTACTCAATGCGGAGATCGGATGGCTCGCAGCATGCGAGTGCATTTTTTGTGTAGAACGATGAGACCCGAAGGTACGCTGAGGATGGGCCGACCGAGGCGGGACCGACGTAGTAGGCCAATGGCTCGCGTAGCTTATTTTTTTCCCAAACACCCTCTTAGTTAATAATCGGTGTTGTGCTGTTATTCGTCGGTGGAGCCGCCGGTATCGTCTTCTACAGCACCCGCCGGTAAATCAAGGAATTCCCGAAGCAATATTGTTGCGTAGCTACCCGAAGGTAGGCTGAACTCGACCCTAATGAGACCTACTTCGTCTCCATTTTTTACGGAGAGATGGTCGGGCTGTATCCACAAAGCTCGGCGTGTACCTAACGCTATCTTACCAAACGCGGCAAAATGGCCTGCGGTCAAGCCATGGTAAGATAACAGCCGTTCTTCATGCTGAAACGCTACGCCGGTCGGAGATCGCATTTTGGATCCAAAAATGGGGCCTGTCGGACAAGTTTCGCCTCCGTCGAACCGCCGCTGCTCAACGGCGACATCATCGGCGACAAACAATCCACCACTGGCACGTTTGACCATATAATCACCACGAAGAACCGTTCGCGCCAAACCCATCCGAACCCGTTCTACTAAATAGTGGTTAAACAACACCGATTGAGCGGCGCTCACGGCAAAGCGGCGCCGAAAACGAGTATGGAGCATCCGTTTGGTGCGTTCCGTGCGCTCATTACGGATCAGTTCCAATCCGGCCAGCGCCGTTTCACCGCCCGTACCAAAACGCTGGCTACCGTAGAAGTTCAGGATTCCATGATTGAGCCGCTCCACAATTTTTATTGCGTATTGTTCCGCCAAAGGAACACACGTGCCCCGCAACAACACCGAAAAACGATTTCCCAGAAGGTGCCCTGTTCGCAGCTTATTGGTATGCGCCGAAGTCCCTAGTATCTGGATCCTTTTATCATTTTCAATATTTTTGATCCGCGATTCGACGCTGCGCGGCACAGAAACCCACTGCCGTGTCACGGCTCGACGGTCCTTGACACCAGCAATGCCGATGTCGGCTTCCGACACCCCAAAGCCGCTTGCAAGCGCATGAAGCAACCCTTCTCCCGACAAATCCCGCTTTTCTACCCACAAGTACAGAAATTCACCGTTTCCAGAGGGAAAGTAAGCAGGGATTTCCTCAACGACGAAGTCCTCCGGATACGTTTTGATGTGTCCACCGACAGGAGGCAGATCCGCCGCGAGCCTAGGCAGCTTCTTCTCATCGATCCAAGGCAACAAATAGGCCACTTCCTCCCCCGCGAACCGGGTACCAATGGAAACGTGGGCAACGGAATCTTGATTTGGTTCGGTTTCGTTCATCGGTAATTTCCTGGCTTCCCAACTACAATCCGATCAAAACCGGCCTCATTTGCAATCACGGCGACGTCGGCAACAGCGCGAAACGGCGTCGTTTCGTCGGCGACCAACAGAGCATATCCGGACGCCTTCGCGCTTTCTTTGGCAACACTCAACAACCGATCATGTTGCTGTTCCGCAATGCTAATCTCCGGGTCGTTTGGGTGGTTTTGAACAAAGACGACACCCGATTCGATAAGAAAACGAGTAGGATAACGATTCGTATGCTCTCCTGCCTCCATCCATTTTTCGTCGGCCGAGGGTTCCATCCGGAGTTTGTAGGACATCGCGCACGTAGCTGCAGTTTGTTGATGTGATGGGAATCGCGATGACTTCAGACTCAACTTCAAACACTCAGCAAAGGAATCATCCGCTGCCGAGTTGCCTTCCACTTCGACGTTCAAGACAACCCCATCCGATTCCGTAGCCCATTTCAAGACTACCTCGCCCGCCTTGGCCACTCCTCGTGCCGCCGCGTCGCGATAACAGCCGGTAAACGTCGAAATCAACCGCCGCGCGTGGCGTTTGGACGCCGAACCGTTACAATCCGCTGGAATGTCAAGCTTTGCTTCCCGTACGTGCACCAACACACCCGGAGCGAGCGCCGGGCCGTCAAAACGGGGATCGATCTGGTTCGCCTTCCCGGCCTCCCGTAACTGTTGGGGCACGGTTTGAACGGCATGACTTCGTGGATCAAACAACAAAGGCAACGCCTCACCAGCTTCCACCCGAAGCGTAACCAAACCATCCGGGCGTCCCAAAATCATATGTGAGGCCCATTTTCGCCCCCGAAAACGGCTCAGAATCGGCCATACTACCCCAAGCGGCGCCGACTTATCCGCCACAAACCACACATCGGAAACGCCCTTGTTATCCAGTAAGTTAACGAGTGTGTCCAACGACGCTGCCCCACCTTTTAACTTACACGACGACATTTCACCGGAACAATCAAGCGGAATGGGCACCTGATCGGGTGGTCCAATTCCGACTCGGGACAGTGTTATCCACGGAACATTCCAGCGACCATACGTTTGGGACGGACGCGGAAATGCTTTCAGCCGCGTCATCCCATCGGGGAATCGTGCTAGTTCCACTTGTCGCTCTGCCAAAACACCATCGAAAGCATCCCGCACACCCGCCGGAGTTTCACTTGATACCATCGTGGTCGTCTGATGGTCGGCCGATTCACTTTTACATGTGACCAATCCCACACAAATCGCCACGATCCACACGAACCACCAAAAAGTTGAAACCATCTGTGTCACACCCTCACCGCGGTCGGTACGTTTACCCAACGTACCATCAACGACCCTTCTTCCATAGTCAGAGAGTTTGTGAAAAAATATGGGGACGGACTTGGACGCGAGGATTTTGGTCCCGATGCACGGAAAAAAACCGAGTCATATCGGGAATATGGCGCAG
>JABWCM010000406.1 GCA_013360285.1 Myxococcales bacterium | reverse complement strand
TAGGTGGCTGGCGTTAAATAGGGGTTTTCATGACCTAGCCGAATTTGAGCCGGATCGCCCACCAAAAACCTGAGTCATATCGGGAATATGGCGCAGGGTTTTTGGGGGGCGAAGCGGACAAAGGCGGCCAGAGCATGAAAATCATCATTTAACACCAGCCACCTAGGTGGCTGGCGTTAAATAGGGGTTTTCATGACCTAGCCGAATTTGAGCCGGATCGCCCACCAAAAACCTGAGTCATATCGGGAATATGGCGCCGGAAATTCTGCGGACGAGGCGGCAAAGTACGGCCATGACAAGAATTTCTTCTAATTGTATCGGCTTTATTTGCTGCATCGTTCCCCGCGTTCTCGCGTCATGCCGACCGATGTCATCAACCGCCCCCCTGCCAAGAAGGAATACCCGGTATGGACTCGATATTTCATGTGAACCCCTACCTAGGAGCAATCTGTTTTTTGGGTATTGTGCTTCTCATTTCAACAACTTTCAATGAGCGAAACGGGTTGACGTCTGCTGACAAGCTGCCATTGGGAGTAAATTGTTGTTGGGTTGATGGATACAAAAATGGCACCGTGGCATGCATTCCTTCAAGTACACATCAAGGCACGCTTGGCGCCTCGGCGAGAATGGCGCTGGGAATCAAGATCAACGTGAATCACGCAAACGTAGAAGACTTACAACTTGTCACGGGAGTAGGACCTAAGTTAGCACAACGTATTATTCATACACGAGAACGTGCCGGTCACTTTACGAAGCTCAATGACTTAGAAACGGTTCCCGGCATCGGACCACGAACCAAGGATAAGGCATCGTCTTTTCTGGCAATAGCGGACCCCCACTGCCACAGAATGATGCTTGGATATTGACGACATACGATGGTATTATTGGCGCAGAACAAGACGCCACCAATGCTGGTGCAACTGCACTTGGCAACGGTTTCTTGTACGTAGAAGGAAACCATGACATCGACGTTGACACGTTATTTTCTCGATCCAACGGACAGCGTTCTGCTCATTGTCGACGCCCAAGACAGACTCTTGCAGGCGTTCTCAGAGGATAGCAGAGTAAAAATAATCAAAAATGCCAGAATACTGGCTCAGTCTGCACAAATCATGGATGTTCCGATTATCGTGACCGAGCAATACCCTGCCGGGTTAGGACACACGGTATCGGAGCTACTTGAAGTGTTGCCCGCGGGTCAAAAAGTCCATGAAAAACTCGACTTTAGTTGCTACCGTTCGACCGGATTTTCATCGATCTTGAGCGATTTTGGGAGAAAGAGCATAATTCTCTTGGGGGTCGAAGCCCATATCTGTGTACTACAGACTGCGATCGATCTTGTAAACGCCGGCTACCTTATTCATGTTGCAGCGGATGCTGTTGGGTCGCGAACAAACTCAAACTGCGAAGTGGGGTTATCCATGATGCGCGACAACCAAACTGTGATTTCTTCCACGGAAACAATAGTTTTTCAGTGGCTGAAACGCGCGGGGTCAGATGCATTCAAGAAAATATCGCGACTGGTTCGGTAAATAATCAGGCGGCCGGATTCTAACTTGCCATTACGGCTCCAACTGCGTGCCGGAGAACAAACGAACAAGAGTTCGATTTAGGTCCGAGATTCGCCAAATGTCCTGCTTTCCTCGAACAAGGCGAACCTGGCGGTCACCGGCCAACACACCAACCACGGTTGCTCGTGTGTCCCGCTCAATTCGGATGATTTTATCGCCAGGTTGAGGCATGTCGTCCCCCACAAGCTTCTGGCGCCACAGAGCTTCAAACAATTCTCTTCCGTTCTGTGAAGTTCGGGCAAGTTTCCACGCCGGCGTATCCGGTGTTTCGGATTCCGCACTTTGGGCGTTGCGCACGATCTGACCAAGGTATTTCTTTGTTTCGTCATCAAGTAGAGTAAACAAAGCATCTACATTGTTTTCCGCAACGCTGTCGCGAAACAGGTTGATGGCTCCCTCAGGCGTCCTGGGATCCCGTTGCTCGTCAACCCGGCGTCGCAGCTGCTCAACGTTTTGTTCTGCTTGGGTCAAATTTGACAACCAGCGATCCCTATCCTTCCACGCCTGATAGGCATCCCATGGCAACGTTGCCATCCATGTACCGTCTTCCGTGTGGCGAAACCGAAACCGTTCGCCTCCACGAGTTTGAATTTCTGCAATATTGTCAGATTGTACAACATCAACTATAGCAAAACCATCATTTACATCGGAATCAACCACAATTCCCGAGAAGTCTGCAACATTAACAAAGAGGCAGCGGGCGTCCTGACAGCTCTCCGAATACGACAACCCCAGGTCTTGCCGTAACGAATGGTGATCAGAAGCGGGATAAACGGTGATGATGGCATCTTCAAGGTTCTTCATTCGTTTCAGCAAATTGACAAATTCATCGTGCAATTCAGGTATCGACAGATCATACAAGACGCCAGCGTCCTTGATTTTCGCTGCTTCGACCATTCGGGCATATACCGTCGCCAATTCGGGGGCGACCTCTACGTTGGAACACCGACAACAGAAAAGAATCGAGGTGGTGAAAACGGTCCAAAGTCCTATGTTCATCGATCACATCTCTAAATTACTAAAACGCCAAACACAACCCTGCACGGTGGGATATACGCACAGGATGTGTGGTGTTACATGATGATTTCCATACTTCGACTGACGCGCCCATAAAAAGCTCTGCAGCATACTCCCGATATTCCTCAGAGTTTGTGAAAAAATATGGGCGTGGACTTGGCGGCGGATTGGTTTTGAAAAACCCGAGTCATATCGGGAATATGGCGCAGGGTTTTTCGGAGCCAAGCCGCCCCAAAGCCACCGCCCAGAGGCCGC
>JABWCM010000405.1 GCA_013360285.1 Myxococcales bacterium | reverse complement strand
GCGGAATATTCCCGATATTCCTCAGTCCGGTCCCGGCCAATTCAGCGCTAAATTAGCTCGACCAGGGTCACTCCCTTATTTCCGCTGACCCTCAGAGAGCTTGTGAAAAAATAGTTGCGCAGGCTTTGGGCGGTGGCTTCTGGCCGCCTTGGTTCCGAAAAACCCTGCGCAACATTCCCGATATTACTCGGATTTTCCAAAACCAATTCGGCGCAAAATCCACGCCCACAGACTGCGCCCATATTTTTCCACAGGCTCAGAGGATGTCAGTGCAGTGAGGCAAAGCCGGCGAATAACTCACCGGCCAGATACTGCGTGTACTCTGGATCACTCATTCGTTTGGAGCGCAAAACGCTGTTAAGTGTAACGCCCGCACTCTCGTCTCGTCGCACCTCGGGTCGACCCAAACTCATTACAAGTTCTTGAACTTGCCCATTGGCATAAGCGATAAAGCTCACGGTTCCGCTCGGGTCAACAGATTTTACTACCCCACACGAACTGTACCAATCGTTGTTACGCCCGTCATTGTTTCGGTCGTCAGTATTGTGAAAAAAAACCAGATCACCGACCTTTGGAACCTGTCGATCATAAGTTTTTCCCATGGTTCTGAGTTCTTTATAGAATTCCTTCAACCAATCACTCGTATCCACAACTTTCGGTCGATAATTTATTACCGCAAGCAAGTGGCGAACAAACGAATCCGGGGCGAAATCATCACGTATCCCGGTTAGTCGAATCGCCGCGTCCAACAACTCCTGCCGCTCAAACAAAGCAGCAGCAGTATCAGTCGACCCATCCATTTGGTTGTTCCTGGCGTAGGAATGGTCGCCAACTGCAACGTCCTCTTTTCGAGTCGATGCTGCAGTGCTCTTTTGAGGACGTTCTTCAGAACCGACAGCATTTGAGTCGACCTCGACAGATTTCTCCAATGGGGGGTCGTTTTGTGTTGATTCGGCGCCATCGGCCGTTTTTCCAACTGGCTGCATCTCGTCTTCGACACCAACATGCAATGGACGCACTCGTGTGATTGGAGTCGCAACCTCTGGTACCCGAACGGGACGTCTATTCTGTGGAGCTGAAATAATAGACAAGTTGCCGTCAGACATCGCGCCGGTGTGTTGTTCATTGAATGCAACGTTGTGTCCAATCGAGCCCTTAGACGACTGCAACTGCCGTTCCTGCAAGGATGAGTTTCGAACTACGGGCACTGGCACCTTAAATGAGCGAGGTTCGAGGTCGGACTTGTCATAGTTGAGGACAGAATATTCAAAATGATAACGCGGTACGTTGGTCTGGACATGCGAACAGCCAACAAGTGCCGTCACCAAACCCAATATTGCCACTTTTTCTCTTTTCACTTCAGTTTTGCTCCATTGAAGTCACAAAAGCGACCACAAAAGGCGATGTTAAAGTGACATTGGAAGTGGGTCAAATTTTTGACACTGACCCGCCCAATCATCGCCGCAAAGCAAACAACCTCGATCACAATGTTAAAGATGACCGAATTAACTTTTGCTGGCGTATCACGTAATCTGCACAGGCTAATGGCAGCGACCGGTGACACGCAAGTTGTGGTCGGGCAGTTTGGCGCCATCGGACAAGTAACGGGGCTGAGTACCCAATGTTGAATACCGTCGTCTAATGAGCGTTCTATCCTTCGTTGTTACGTCAATTATTGATTGTTGCTAGGACCACATCATTGACGTCGGATTTCACTTCAGAATTTTCGCACGAAACCGCAGCCGTTTCGAACGTGTTTTATATCCAGATGTTCATTATTGAGGAAGGTGGAGTTGAGTATGTACCCTGTTAACGACGTGATTCATTCGCCGATTGAGACAATTTTTCGGGTGTTTCGCAATCGAGCAATCGAATGCGCAAAGTCGAACAAAAGTCGCTGTTTGAAGTTATATGGTAACCAAACTTCCGGAAACTGGACACGATTTAGTTTGACGTCGGCAATACTATCTACCCTTCTTGTGACCGAAATTACCGGCTGTGGGGGAGGCAGCGGCACGTCTTTAGGGCAAATCGTGGTCGACTGGACAATATCAACGTCATGTAGCGTCGCTGGAGTCATAGAGGTCGAAACAAGACTTGTGACATTGTCGGATGGTGCCACGGGCCAGGTGTACGATCTGGACCGTCGAGCGTGTAGCTCGGCGGACCCGGTGATTTTCGTGAATGTGGAACCCGGGACGTATCGCGTTGAAGTGGAGGGTTTTGATTCGGCATCGAAGGGAACCTACTTTGGTGCAATCGAAACAGTGAACCTAGGTAAAGGGCGTACGCTTGAAACACCGGTGGTTAAATTAACACAGAAGAAAACCGCAATCGACGTACAGTGGGTATTCTCAAACGGAAAACTCTGCAGTCACAACGGCGTATCGGAGGTACAACTTGCAGTTTTCGATGCGGAAACATCAGCACAGTACTTCGAGTCGGAGTTGGCTATGCCGTTCGCCTGCGATCCGTTTTCAATGCCGGTAGCCCTGCGAACGGTTGGAGAATCGCCAGACCTAACCTATGTACCGGGTGGCGTGCTGCTTGGTGGTCTCAACCCAGCCCAATACCTGGTGTATGCGTTCGGTCTAGACCCCAACGGAGACAAAATCGTAAAGGGCATGGTGTCGTCAAAAACTGTCTTAGGGCAAGTAACCGAAAGTACTATTGTTCTAGTTCCGTGCCAGAGCGGCGACTACCCAACCTTGACGTGCGACTGAGTAATCGTCTGCATTTCTCACACGGGCCTAAGAGGGTGTTTGGGAAAAAAATAAGCTACGCGAGCCATTGGCCTACTGCGTCGGTCCTGCCTCGGTCGGCCCATCCTCAGCGTACCTTCGGGTA
>JABWCM010000404.1 GCA_013360285.1 Myxococcales bacterium | reverse complement strand
TTTGGGTCGGCTTGGTTCCGAAAAACCCTGCGCAATATTCCCGATATTACTCGGGTTTTCCAAAACCAATCCGCCGCCAAATCCACGCCCACAGCCCGCACCCATATTTTTTCACAAACTCTCTGTAATCGGACTACCCAATCTGGCCAGAATTTCCCACATGTGTTCACAACGAGAGGGTCACGACATTCTTGAAACTTAAGTGTGCAGAGGCAGGTTCGCAGCCTGTTGAGCACTTCCGCGGGAGCACGACCAGAATTTGCGAGTCGGGCGGCCGCCGCAGTTGATGTACGGCGAGAAATCCGGTTTAGCAAATTCGGGGTAGCAGACCTTTTTACACGCGGGATTGGCAGCGCCCGGTTGACGACAAAACAGATCTTCCATACCTGAAGATACACGCGGATCGGCGCTCGCAAACTCAAGCTCGTGAGAAATCTGAGCTAGAGAGATCGGCAGAGTACTTCGCCAAGTTGTTATTTTTGTGTGTTTATCGGAAAGAGAACACTTCGTGTATAGCCTATTTCGACTCACTCCTATGAAAAAAGCAGCGATAACATTTTGATATTATTTGCTATTCCTGACGAGGCAAAAATATCATCACACAGTTCGGGACAAGAATAAACGGAAAAAAGCCGTCTAAATCAACCTGGCGCTTGACAAGTCTGCCAAGTGCATGTTTGAAATGCGCGTAACCGTCAGCGAGGCTGCCGCACGCTGTCGTAGACGTGCAGTATCGGCGGACATGTGCGCTCTACAAAACAGCTACGGTTGATCAATTTTGGACGGACAAATTTTGACAGAGGATACACAGACCCAAGACAATTAAGCGCGGTAATATGGTGAATTGTTGTGAATATTCGTTTTGAGCTGATTTGAGGCCGTTGTGCCATCGAATTGACCCAGAACGAGCACGACAACAGTCAAGCCGTGCCTGGTTTCCTTTTTTCTGGATAAACTTTGTTCATGACCCGACCAGTGCTGATCAACCGTTGTGCATTCCGCACGTTTTTCGTAGTAGTCCGCCCTTTCACTCGCCCGACCACTCTGCCAACAGGGAGACACTATGATTTCTTATCGACCCATAAAATTTCTGTCATCAGCATCTCTGATCGCATTTCTTGCGATTGGATGTGCCGGCGAGACGCAATCAACGTCTTCGTCGACGTCACCGTCAAAATCCGAGCCTGCAGTATCCAACGCCGGCACCGGCGCGGATGAAGTTCGCACGGCGGCCGTTGCCGCACCTACTTCTGCAGCAACCGGCATCTGCAAATTGTCGGGAACAGCCGGTTCCACGATTGACTGCGCAGTCCGCGTCATTGGAAAGACCGACAGCGAATTGGCGACCGCGTTTCAAGCTACGCTGAAGTACGACGCCAACATCGCCCAGTTTGTCGGTTTCGTGGACCGTTTTTGTCCCACCGCCGACAACTGTATCGATCGAGCTGTAGATGCTCAGTCATCCAACTTGTCCGCAACTGGCCATACCTTCGCTTTTGCGCCGCAAAATCCAGGTGAGTGGAACGGTGAAGTTCGATTTCTGGCTGCTAACTTAAGCAACCCTGACAGTTCAGTCAGTACTGCAAGAGTTGGCGATCCGAACAATGACGGCACAGTTGTGCGTGCCCGTTTCCAGCTTAAACAAGCGGTAGACGCCGCTAACTCAGCGGACGTAACGCTTTCCAATGTGGTCGCAAGCAGCGCCCAGGCACGAGAGTTGAATGCGACCGTGGTTGATAATTCTATTGTTACTGGAGGTGTTCGCTAATGTACTTACGAAATCCAAGGCGACTTGTCGCCGCTCTCTTGTGTATCGGCGCCGTGTGTGCGTCCAGCGGTGCGATCGCCCAGATCCTGCCGTTGCACACCGGCGATATCAATAATGATGGGTTCCGAAACATCAGCGACGTCAACTGCTACATCGCTTCTGCATTGACCAACGCACAAAACGCTCCCGATCCAACTTGTCAGGCTTTTTCAGACGACGACATCGATCTGCAGTGCGACGGAAAAATCGACGTAACCGACGTGCAGCGGTCGATCTTGATCACGTTGTACGTCCTGACGGGCGACTCGGAAATCGCCGCACTTCTGCAAGTCAAAGACGCCGACCTGGACCTGTTGCACAACAACTGCGATCCGGACGACGACAATGATACTTATCCCGACGTATGCGAGAATAACTTTGGGACGGACCAGCTCGATCCGCTGGATTTCCCAACAGTTCCGAACGCTTGCACATGTCCGAATCAGTGTGAAATCGGCGGCGCGTGTATTCCGAATGGAACCGAAAATCCCGCCAATTCATGCCTGATTTGTGATGTGGCCATCAACGCGGCGGATTGGAGTCCAAACGACGGAGCGCCTTGCGACGACGGTGACGCGTGCACAAACGCCGATCTGTGCCAAGCGGGCGGTTGCGTTGGTACCCAACCGGTGACCTGTGATGACGGCAATCAGTGCACAGGCGATGTATGTGATCAGGTACTCGGTTGCGTCAACACCGACCTGGACGGAACGCCGTGCAGCGACGGAGATGCTTGTACCATTGCAGACACTTGTTTGGCCGGCGTATGTCAACCGTTGTTCAATCTCGACTGCGATGACAGCAACCTCTGCACAGATGACAGTTGTGATCCGGCGACCGGGTGCGTCAACGCACCAAATTCCGAGCATTGTAACGACAACAACGTTTGTACGTTAGGCGACATTTGCACCAACGGTGTGTGCACCCCTGCCGGTGTGCTCAATTGCGATGACGGCAATCCCTGCACCACAGATTCTTGTGATCCGATTGCAGGCTGTCAGAACATCGAAAACACCGATCCGTGCAACGACGGCAATGCCTGCACCAAC
>JABWCM010000169.1 GCA_013360285.1 Myxococcales bacterium | reverse complement strand
ATCGCCGTCGTCGCAGGTTTCGGTATTGGGTGTGTGGGTACATCCAACAGCCGGGTCGCAGGCATCGTCGGTACAGGGGTTGGTGTCGTCGCAGTCGAGCGACGTTCCGCCTAAACATTGTTCACCTTGGCATTGGTCGTTGAGTGTACAAGCATTGCCGTCGTCGCAGGGGCCCGGATCGGCCAAGCTGATGCAACCAAATGGATGAAGGCAACCGTCAAACGTACAGGCATTGCCGTCGTCGCAGGTCGGTTCAGAACCGCCCACACACACTCCGCCGGCGCAGGTGTCCGCAGTGGTACACACGTTGTCGTCTTCACAGGGATTGTTGTTGGGTGTTGTGGTACATCCCGAAACCGGATCGCAGGCATCATCGGTGCATGGATTGCCGTCGTCGCAGATCACGGGTGTCCCCGGTACACAATTGCCATCGTTGCATACGTCTCCCAAGGTGCAAACCGTACCGTCATCGCATGGGAGAGTATTCGGAGTGTGGGTGCACCCAAAGATGGGGTCGCAAGCATCGTCGGTACATGCGTTACCATCGTCACAACTGACAATCGCGTCAGGTGTGCAGACCCCGGCTACACAGAAGTCCCCGGTAGTACATACGTTGTTGTCGGAACAGGGGCCTCCTTTGTTTAAGTGAACACAACCGGCTTGGGGAATACAACCGTCAACGGTGCAGGGATTGTTGTCGTTGCAGTCGGGTTGTGGCCCACCAATACAATTCCCTTGGAGACATGTATCGTTGATCTTACACGGGTTTCCGTCATCACAAGGGGCGGTGTTGTTCGCATAAACACATCCGTCAATCGCGTCACAGGTTTCATCCGTACACGGGTTGTTGTCATCGCAGTTCAGCGCGGTGCCGGAAACACAGGTGCCGTCTGTGCAACTGTCGCCGATGGTGCACGAATTGCCGTCGTCGCAAGGAGCCAGATTTGGCGAATTGCTGCATCCTGTGGCCGGATCACAGCCATCGTCGGTGCAAGGGTTGTTGTCGTCGCAATCAAGTGCCGCCGTGCCCGCGCAGGTCGCGTTGATACACACATCACCCACCGTACACACGTTGTTGTCGTCACATGGGGTGGTGTTGGGCGTATTGATGCAGCCCGTTGTGGGGTCGCATGCGTCATCGGTACATGGATTGTTGTCCTCACAATCTATCGCAGTGCCGCCAACACACAAACCGTTGGCGCAGGTGTCGGTTGTGGTGCAGGCGTTGCCGTCGTCGCACGGATTCAGATTGGATGTGTGGACACACCCACTTTGTGGGTCGCAGGCATCGTCGGTGCACGGGTTAGCATCGTCACAATCGAGGGCCGGTCCTCCGGTGCATAAGCCGTCGGCACAGGCGTCACCTATGGTGCAGATGTTTCCGTCGTCACACGGTGATAGATTGGGTGCGTGGGTACATCCTAGGGCAGGATCGCAGGTGTCATCGGTACAGAGGTTGCCATCGTCACAGTCCAGTATTGGTCCGCCAACACACGCGCCGTCGGCGCAAACGTCTGATGTCGTACAAACGTCGCCATCGCCGCACGCCGAGGTGTTGGGTACGTTGATGCAGCCGGCTTCTGTGTCGCAGGAATCATCGGTACATACGTTGGCGTCGTCGCAGTTTTGGAGCGGACCGCCGACACACGTGCCGTTGTTGCATGTGTCATTCGTCGTGCAGGCGTCACCATCATCACAAGCTGCCACATTGGCAACGCTGCTACATCCGGTTGCAGGCTCGCAGGTGTCATCGGTACAAAGATTGCCGTCATTGCAGTCGGGAGCGGGTCCGCCGACACACGAGCCGCCGGCGCAAACATCTCCGGTGGTACAAAAGTCGTTGTCGTCGCACCCACTGGTGTTTGCAGCATTCACACACCCGGCCGCGGGATCGCAGGAATCATCGGTACATACGTTGTTGTCATCGCAATCGAGGGAGGGGCCACCTACACACTGGGTGTCGGCGCAGATGTCGGCGGTTGTACAAACGTCGCCATCGTCGCATGGGTTCGTATTGGCCACTTGTACACATCCGGTCGCCGGATCGCAGGAATCGTCGGTGCACGAATTGCTGTCGTCGCAGTCCGGGGTAGGTCCGCCGATACAGGCGCCATCGGCGCACGTGTCGGTGGTGGTACAGGCGTTGCCGTCGTCGCAAAGGTCGGTGTTGGGTGCATGGATACATCCTGTACCGGGATCACAGGAATCATCGGTACACCCGTTGTTGTCGTCACAATCGGGTGCAGGACCGCCGACACACACACCATTGGCACAGGTGTCCGCTGTGGTGCACGCATCGTTGTCGTCGCACCCACTGGTATTGGCTACGTTCATACACCCGGTTGCCGGGTCGCAGGAGTCATCGGTGCAGCCATTGCCGTCATCGCAGTTGGGTGCGGGTCCACCGACACACGTCGAGTTGGCGCAGATGTCTGAAGTAGTGCATGCGTTGCTGTCGTCACATGGGTTCGTATTGGCCACTTGCACACATCCGGTCGCGGGATCACAGGAATCATCGGTGCAGCCGTTGTTGTCGTCACAGTCGGGTGCGGGTCCGCCGATACAGGTGCCCTCGCTGCATGTGTCTGAAGTTGTACAGGCATTGTTGTCGTCGCATGGCGCGGTGTTCAGCACATTTACGCAGCCTGTCGCTGGGTCACAGGAGTCGTCGGTGCAGACATCGGAGTCGTCGCAGTTTAATACGGCGCCATCACACACCGCCGCTTGGCATTGGTCGTTGATGGTGCAGGCGTTGCCGTCATCGCAGGCGACCGTGTTCGGAGCAAACACACATCCGGTCGTCGGATCGCAGGAATCGTCGGTACAGATGTTGGCGTCATCACACGACAGTTCCGAACCATTAACACATAGTTCCTGGCCAAAAACGTCAAAGTTGGGACCACGCGGTGTTCCTTTGTCTCCTTTCGGCATGATTGTGGTCGAATTCACCCAGGAGGAACCCAAAGCGTTATCCAAATTGGGTGAAGTAAGCGCCATCGACACACCAGGAGTGTCGGGGAAGGTCACCCCGTTGTCGTAATATACCGCGTCTACTAAATTACCATTTGCGTCCTTAATGATCAAAGCGTCAGCGCCGTTGTTCATGGCAATTCCGACATATTCATAATCGGCAAAAGCGCCACCGTTGACCAGATACTCGCGCTCGCGGGCCAATACGAATGTGCCGCCGGCTTTGATAACCAGGGGTCCAACAGATGTGATCGTATGAAATTCGTCTTCTTCGTCTTCGATAGTCCAACCGTTGATGGTCACGTCGGTGGTGCCGGTATTAAAAAGTTCGAACCATTCACCTGCTGAATCGGATACAGCCGCGGGATCTTTCATGATTTCGTTGATGACGACGCCGACTGTCGGGGGATACTGGGCGCACAATTCTTGGCCGTTACATACATTGTTGTCGTCACATTTGGCGACCACCGTGGGTGCTGAGTTTTCATCGATTTTTCCATTACAATTGTCATCCCATCCATTACATGCTTCGATCGCGAGCGGATGGATGGCTGGATTGGCAGGCGCACAATCGATGGTATCCGGTACACCATCGCCGTCGGTGTCGGCGGTACAGGCGTCGGCACATTGATCACCGTCGGCATCAATGATGGCATCCAGCGGACTCTTTAGGGCGTTTTGAATGATAATTTGTACGTCCGCGACGTTCACAGTACCGTCGCAGTTGATGTCCGATTCGGTCACGGATACTTGTAAACAAATAGGAATCGGCGCGACACCGCCGCCGAGATACCACAGCGATACAAGTGTCTCGCACTGTACGTCCGCGACGTTGGTCACATTGTCGTCGTTGGTGTCTCCAGGCGGGTCCAAACAGGCCGCATCGGCTTGAGAAGCCGTACCGAGCACACCAAACATGACCAACGCCAATCCGATCCACAACAATGTCGAGTATTTGTTCATCTGTCTCTCCCGTCGATTTGTCGTTTTTGTACCACCACAACGCCAAACCATTCCGCGTGGAACAAGTTGCCCGGACATACGTCCGCACCTCGCCGTATGCCGTGGCAGATTCCGCACGCGACCATTTTGTTCCCCGCTATTGTGCGCTTGTTAGTGGCGTTTCTCAAGTGTTTTGTTGTTGTCAAGAAGAAATATTAACAAAGCTTAAGATGTGTAACCGAAACGGGCACTATCCCAGAGGAGATGCTTACTTATTAGGAGTGGTCTGAAAGATAACAATTTGATAAGTGAGAACGTAAACAAAAAAATCTCGGCGGGACGATTCAGCGGGTCACAGCACGTCCAAGGCGGTCACGGATTGCCGGTGCCAAAGGGTCGTCGACTCGGCAGGGTTCTGCAAACAATACCTGGGCGGTGGATTGATCATCCAGGCGGCGCATTTCCCGAAACAACGCTCGGGCTGCTTCTTCGGCATTTGCGGTTTGGCTAAGGGCGACGGCTTGAACCGCTTTCCCCGTAAGCTGCGCAAATCGCCGCCCGGCAGCTTCAGCGTCGCCAAAAAAGACAAGGAGGCCCAATCGTTTTGTATCTTCTGGACACACGGTCTTGAGCCAAGCAGTATCGGCGTCCAACAGTTCGGCTACCGGTGCGGGTAAGATATGAAATGGTTTGCCGGGCGCATAATGGCTATCGCTCATCCCCGGCGACATCGGTGCGGTGTCGGGGGGCGGAGCCAACCGGTTTTCTTGGATCACGTTGTCCGGCAGTTGAAGAGCCCGGGCGATGGCCATGACCGATACTGCGCCGGGGCGCAACAGGTTTAAGTTACCTTCCGCAGACACGGAAAGGACGGTCGACTCAAGGCCCACTTCGCATGGGCCGCCATCTAGGATCAGCCGGATACGTCCGGATAATTCGGCAACCACGTCCTGTGCCGATGTAGGGCTGATACGGCCAAACCGATTCGCGCTGGGCGCCGCAAGGGGTTTGCCGGTCATCGTGATCAACATTTTCGCCACCGGATGTCGCGGCATTCGAATCGCCACAGTGGGAAGATCGGCGGTGACGCAATCCGGAATTGCTTTTCCACGGGGTAATACCAACGTCAGCGGTCCAGGCCAAAAAACCCGGACGAGTTCCCGAACCCGATTTTGCGCACATGTGTCGAAGTGGTCCAAATTCACCAGATCACGTTTTGACAAACAATCCAGGGGATCGATGGACCAACGCGAATCGTTGCCGGCGACGTGTACTATGAGTGGGTCGTTATAAGGGCGTTTTTTCGCATGAAAGATTTTGAGAACGGCCTCTTGGTTGAGTGCATCCGCAGCAAGGCCGTACACCGTTTCAGTCGGCATGGCCACCGGTTCGCCCTGCAACAACAAACCTACGGCATAGTCGACGGAAGCCCTATCGGCGGTACGGACTTCCGTTTCGTAAGACGGATTTAAGAAATCCGGTTGGTTTTCGTTATTCATAACGCAGCAACACACCCGCGCAAATACGTTGTTCTTTGCCTTCAAACGGTTTGGATGCACAACTGATAATGGCCGCATCTGCTCCTTTTTGCTGGGCAAAGGTACGGATTTCCGGTATCAGCGGCGCCTGGTCCGTGCCAAGACGATTCAAAGCGGTAAATCGCCCGATTTCGTCGTTCTTTCGCAGCGTTTCCCGGTAGGCCTCATAAGTAATATCGAGATCGTCGGAGATATCATAAATATCAACCGGCGCGGTTTCAGGATGGGGGACAGTGTCTTCGGTTACCGTTGGCCGATAGCCATACACTTCGACGGGTTTCACACAAGCAACCACGCCGATTCCCAATACCGTGCAGATCGCAATCCAGACAGGGGTTTTCATGGATTTTCACATATTCCGTTGGCGGTGCCAGGTGTACCTTTGTCACCGGCACCAAAGCTTGTTGTGCCAAGGCACCACGAGGCGCCGTCGTCATTTAACGTTGCGTCATACACATCCGCCGATAGAGCCATGGATGCCCCGGTGGGGTTGGGAAAGTCCGGGCCACCATCATAATTGACGCGGTCGATTTCGACAGAGGCTTCCAAGATGATTTCGTCATCGCCGTTGCCCAACGTAATCCCCGTCATGACATAATCAACCAAAACACCGCCATTGTTGGCCGAGTTTCCGTTGCGCCCGAACACCAAATATCCGCCGGGGGCAATCCACAGGGGTCCGCCGTTTGTGACGACGTGTTTTTCCGTGCCGTCGTCCCGAATGGTAATACCGTTTAGGTCCAAAGGAATTGCGGTCGTATTGTACACCTCAAACCATTCTCCGGCCGTATCGGCTACGGCGGCGGGATTTTGCATGATTTCCGTGATGATAACATCACCGGGTAGTAATTTAGGCAAAACCATCCATGTGCAATCCGCTTGGCAGGAATCCTCTCCGTCACATTCTTCACCGGAGTCGACCACGTTGTCGCCACAATGAGCCAAGGTGCAGTCTGTGCGACAGGCATCTTTCGCGGTGTCGCTGTTGTCTGTACCGTTGTCACATTCCTCGCCGTCGTCTTTTACTCCATCGCCACATACACCGGCCGCGGGACACACCGAATTGGTTGCTCCTGGTGTACCCAGGTCTCCCATTCCGTACGGAACGGTTCCCTCACACCAGTTTTTGCCGCTGTCGTTCAGAAAGGAGTCATAAGCTGCCGGCGTAAGCGACATCGTGGCACCATCGGGATCGGGGAACGTAATGCCGTTGTCCCAAGTGACCGAATCCAATGTGGTGGTCCCGTACGACAATATCAACGAATCCACACCATTACCCAATGTGATGCCGGAATAAATGTAGTCGACTTGGACGCCTCCATTTTGCGTCGCGTTGCCGGAGATTCCCAAAACAGCATGGCTTTTGGGGCCTAAATTCAGCCCGGGTGCATTGATTGTGTGTTTGTCTGAACCCAGATCGGAAATCACGATACCGTGTAAGGTGATCGGCGTGCTGGACGGATTGTAGACCTCAAACCACTCGCCCGCTGCGTCCGCTGTTGCTTTGGGGTTTTGATGGATTTCCGTAATGATGACCTGGCCAACCACGGGTGGCGGTGCCGACTTTAACTTACAGGTCGGGCTGCAATTGTTACCACCATCACACTCTTCTCCGGTGTCGGTCACCCCATCGCCACATCCGGGGAGACTGCAATCCAGTCTGCAAGCGTCCGGTTGGGTGTTGCTATTGGCCAGGCCGTTGTCGCAATCTTCGCCGGCATCCAACAAACCATTTCCGCAATCGGGACACGGTGGGTTGAGTATTCCAGGCGTACCCGAATCGCCGTTTCCTATCGATAACCAGGCGTTACACCACGAATCTGCCAGGTCGTTCAGTTGAGAATCCAACTTGGTCCCATCCAGATTCATCGCGGCACCGCCTTTTTTCGGGAACGCGGAATCGACGACGACGATGTCGATATTGCCGTAAGCACCGAATAGCCACAAAACATCGGTGGTGTTGGCAATATCGAAATTTTTGTACACATAGTCGAGTTTGACCCCGCCGTTTTGGGCAAGTTCGCCGTTACGTCCCAACACAACCACACCAAACGGCGGCACAAGAAGGGGCCCACCATTGTCGATCACATGAAAATCAACGTCACCGTCAGCCAGAATCAGCCCGTTGATGTCTTTTTCCACTCCCGTTGGGTTGTACAACTCGATCCATTCACCGGCCAAGTCAGGTACGGTTTCGGGATTTCGCATCACTTCGGCAAAGAGGATGTCTCCGGGTCCCACCAAAGGGGGTTCCGGGCATGGCGGATTGGGTTGTTGGGGACTTCCCAAATCGCCCCATCCATATACATCAACAGATAGGCACCATGACCCGACGTTGTCGTTAAATTCTGCGTTTTCGCTGGTAGGGTCCACCTGAATAGCCACTCCGGCTTGTCCGGGCCAGGCATTGTCCCACACCACGCTGTCCACTTCGCCTCCTTCTGCAATCAGCCGAATGGAATCGTTGTCGTTTGCAAGATCGAATCCGGATCCATACACATAATCGACCGGGATACCGCCGTTTTCCGCCCACACGCCGTTTGCTGCAAACACAACGCGTTCGCCGGGAAGCATATAAAGCGGTGCCGCCGCGCTGATCGTGTGTTTTTGGCCGTTGTCGTCTGCCAGTACGACGCCGGAAAGGTCCACAACCACGCTGCCGACATTCCGGAGTTCGAACCATTCGCCGACACTGTCGGCTACCTTGTCGGGATCCCGCATGATTTCCGTGATGACAACGCTAGAGGGTTTGGGCGGGTGTGGTTGTTCGATCATACACTCGCTGTTACACCAATCCCCCACCACTAAGTTACCATCGTCGCATTCTTCCCACACATCCAGTTCGCCGTTGCCGCATCCTTCCGGTACCAAACACGGTGTGTTGATCCCGCCTGGTGTTCCGCGGTCTTGGTCGTTGTAGAACGACTTGGCGGGACACCAGTTTTCGGCGAGGTCATTGGATTCTGCGGCGGTTTTGCTCGGATCCAGACTCAACGCGGCTCCGGGCTCGTTCGGAAATGTTACGTCGTAATACGCAAGATCAACCAACCCCGCGTCGCTGCTGATGCTGATTCCACCGACAGCTTCTGTACCGGTAACCAGATTGAGCAATATGATGTCGGCGCCATATACATAATCGGGCTCAACCCCTCCGTTTTTCCCGCTATTTTCCAACGCTGCCAACACCGCCCGCTCCCCCGGCTGCAATATCCATGGCTCGGATCCCGATAGGATCTGATGAACACCGCCCGCCGTGTCTTCCAGCCACAATAGGTTCATGTTGACAGGGTTTTCCGACACGTTTTCAACTTCAAACCACTCACCCCAGGCGTCGACGACCGAAACCGGATCGACCATGATTTCGGTAATAACCAACGCGCCAACTTCTACGTCGGTTTCCCCGCACCCACCGCAGTCGTTGATACATTCGGTGACACACTGCTCGTCCCACATGGTTTCGCAGCAAAACGGGTCGGCGCTGCATACACAAACTTCGCAGGCGCATCCACCGCAGCCCGGTAAGTTACTGGCAGAACATCCGTCGCTGCCGCAGTTTTGGCCACAGTCTAGGCAAACGCTGACACACAACGCATCCCAGACCGTATCACAGCAAAAAGGGTCGGCGGCACACACACAGCCTTGGCACGCACATCCGTCACAACCCGCGGTGGTAAGTGGTTCACATCCGGTCGCCATGTTTCCGGCGTCACACGCCTGTCCGCAGTCAATACAGGTTTCCACGCAAGCATTATCCCATGCCAAGTCACAGCAGAACGGGTCTTCGTCACATACGCAGGTCTCGCATTCACATCCGTTACATCCCGCAAGGCCGCTTTCGAAACATCCGTCGCTGCCACAGTCCTGGCCACAGGCGGCGCAACTGTCGACGCAGGTCTCGTCCCACTGTACGTCACAACAAAACGGGTCGCCCGCACACACACATGCTTCGCACTCACACCCGCCACATCCGGTCAACACGCTTGGGCCACAACCGTCGCTGGTACATGTATCTTCTCCGCAGTCCGCGATACAGGATACAACACACAACTCATCCCACTGAACCGTGCAACAGAAATCATCCAGGTCACATACACAGCTTTCACATTCACACCCGCCGCAACCGGGTTGGTCGGTCGGTACGCAAGGGTCACAGCTTCCGCAATCCTCCGCGCAGCTTTGACAACCCTCCTCGTCTCCGCACATATCGTCACCACATACCGAAGTGGCATCGCATGCTGGGTTTTTTAATCCTGGTGTGCCGACATCACCAGTGATCATCACCACTTTGCCGTGACACCAGTTGGTTGCCACATCGTTCAGCGCGGCGTCATAAGCCGTCGGTATCAGTTGTGCGGACGCCCCTTCGGTTTTGGGAAAACCCTGCGCAGTGTCGTAAGCGACCACATCGACCACTGTTCCATCGGGGGCGGTCAGTCCCACCGAATCAGCCGTATTACTTAAGACCACAGATGTATAAACATAAGCCGACTTGACGCCGCCGTTTTTATCTTCGGCCGCACGCGACAACACGACGACAGAACCTGGTAGAACCATCAGAGTTTCTGCGGCAATAACGTGTTTTTCGTTGCCGGTTCCTGTCAAAGTCCAACCGGACAGATCCAATGTGGTTTCGCTCATATTGGTGATTTCGATCCACTCCCCGACTTCATCGGTGACCGCTTTGGGATTGGCCATGATTTCGGTGATGATCACCATTCCCGCGGTGTACACAACGGGGGTTTTTGTGCAGTCGGGTTCACACCCGTCACCCGGAATATCGTTGTTGTCATCACATTCTTCGTCCCCTTCTATCTTACCGTCGCCGCAAACGGTCACCACGGGTGTCAACGTGCAATCGGGTTCACATCCGTCGCCAGAAATGTCGTTGTTGTCGTCACATTCTTCGTCTCCTTCGACGTTTCCGTCTCCGCAAACCGGTTCCGGAGGTGTACAGGGATGGTTGACCAGGCCCGGAGTGAACAGGTCTGTGCCGACTGTATTGGACTGGCACCAGTTTTCCGGAACATCGTTTTGCGCCGCGTCATAAAACGCCGGATCCAACTGAGCGCTGGCCTCTTTGCCGTTTGGAAACGGTGGAATGGTGTAATCCAGTCGGTCCACTTCGGAACCGGCAAAGGATACGATCACGGAATCCGCTGAATTGACCAGGGAAATCGCAGTACCATAAACAACGTCCACGGCAATGCCCCCGTTGACAACCGTGTCCGCCGAGCGACCCAATACGAGGTAATCATGGGGTTCTATCCAAAGCTGTGCTGCAGGGCTGATGACAAACTGGTCGTTTTTTCCATCGGATATCCGCCACCCGGAAACGTTCACCGCCTGGTCGGTTGTGTTCCACAACTCAATAAATTCGCCCACGTTGTCCGCGACGACGGTTGGATCAATGAGTAGTTCCGTAATAATAACTGTTCCGGGTTCGACGGGGGTTTCAAGTTCACAAGTCGGGCCGCACCCGTCGCCTGCGAGTTTGTTTTTGTCGTCACACTCTTCCCCCTCATTTTGTTCGCCGTCGCCGCACCCGCCCTTCGTTACAGTGCAGTCGGGCTCACACCCGTCACCCGGCTCTAAGTTACCGTCGTCACACTCTTCGTTGTCATCCAGATGATTGTCCCCGCATTCGGGAATCGCCGGGCAAGCGGTATTCGCCGCGCCGGGGGTGCCCAAATCTCCGTTGGGTGCTGGTTCGGTAGAATCACACCAATATAGGCCAACGTCATTTTTCTGCGCATCGGTCGCTCCGGGGTCCAGTTGAATCGATGCGCCATCCGGTGCCGGAAATCCCGCCTCCGGAGACCACGCTACCGTATCGATCACGGTTGTGCCGAGCAATAAGGTTACCGAATCGGTCGTGTTTCCTAAGTTAATGCCGCTGACCCATTCATATGCCGGTGAAATACCCGATGCTGTTGCATTTCGTGCCAACGCCATATGGCTTTTCGGTGGCAACAACAGCGGTTGCGCCGCGGTGATGATGTGGTTGGAATCTTTGTCACTTGTGAGAATCAAGCCGACTAGGTCAATCGTTTCGTCGGTGGTGTTGTAGATTTCCAGCCATTCACCCTGAGCGTCAGCTACCGCCTTGGGATTGAACATGATCTCAGTAAAAATAACCGCACCAGGTTTCACTTTTCCGCATGCCGGTGCATTTTTGCAGTCCGTATCCGCACAATCCACGGACCCATCGTCGTCATTGTCTATTTCGTCATCGCAAATCGACTCCAGAAGTGAGTCGCAGTCGGGATTGAACTCGTTGGGACTGCCGAAATCGCCGTTTCCATAGGGTAGCGGTGCATTACACCAGGCTTCGGGATTGTCGTTGTCGGTGGCACTCATCAGGTCATTTTTCAGCGCCATCGCTTTTCCTGGAGCGGCTGGCCAACCTGCGGTTTCGGCGCCATAAACAACTGAATCAACAATTCCCTCCGGCGATTCAAGAATGACGGCGTCCGCACCGTTACCTAAGACCATTCCCGTGCCATAAACATAGGCCACCTCCGGTAAACCGCCGTTTTCCGCGGATTGACCGTTGGCGGCGATGATTACCGCGCTTTTGGGAGGCACGACGACCGATTTGGCGATCACATGGTTGTCGCTGCTGAGATCCCGCAAGGTCCATCCCCCGATATCCACGGGCTCATCGCCGGGATTGTAAATTTCGATCCACTCCCCGAGATTATCGGCGACTATCTCGGAATTTCGCATGATTTCAGTGATGATCAGCGAACCAATCTGCACCGCCTCGGTGTCGGTGGGCTCGACGTTATCCCCTGGGGTGGCGGTATCCTTGGTGCCTCCGATGTCGAATCCCGCAACATCGGTCACGGTATCCGGAAACGTAATGTCTTTGGTCGTATCCGATCCGATGGTGTCCTGAGTCGGATTACCGCCGGCAGAGCTGTCGTTACCGCAACCGGCGGCCAGTGAACCCACCGCTGTCAGTGCCACGGCGCACTTGAGCACCGTACCCAGACCCAGTTGAGTGAAAACGCACCGAAAGCCGCATTTCGCCGTATCGGTCGCAGACCTCCCTGCGGAATAGGCGGCGAACTTCCTCAGTCGGTCTACAAGTTCGTGAGAAATGTGGGTTAACCACCTACCATTATTGGACTTCAGCATGATCGTCTCCCATGGACCACCGATGTGTGTTGTTTCCGGGCTGCGACCACACAACCCAAAATCGATACAACCTAACGTGCATTACGGCGATGATTCAAGGACGAACCACGGCGTTTGTTGCCGATTGCCGTAAGTCCCACCAAACAGCATTCCTGCCGATGGCTTGGCAGTTGTCGGATGTCCACTTGGTACAGCCCTTCTTTTTTTGCGCCGGCGATCCAAGAATCGGCGTGTTCGGCGAACGACCACTGGTTGAGTTTCAGCGTAAAGATAACCCCGGCCAGCGAATGCCGAAGCCCGGCAAGAATCCGGCGCATTGCGTGAAGCGCCACCTGCGGAGCCAGGTGTACGTCGCACAAAAGCCAGTCGGTTTGCTGTGGAAGGTCTTCCCATCTTAAAGAACCGACGGTCATCGGTAAGTGAGCAATCAAACGCGCACCCGTTGGCCCTTGAAATCGTGTCAACATCGGATCCATCGCGCCCGGGTCGACGGCGACTACATTGATGCCACGCCGCAGCAGCGCATACGTTGCTCCCCCGGGAGCGGCTCCGACATCTACGGCCATATCGCCCGCCAACAAAGGCAGATTAAAACTGCGGACGGCTTCTTCCAGCTTTAGATAAGCACGCGACGGTGCCGCATCGGGCAGTTCAACTCCAAAATGTCCGCCGGGAAAAGGCCCCAAACCTTGTTGATGTCGATGGGCGCCGACAAACAGCGGCTCTCCCTCGGCTACAATGACATCCAGCACCAAATCGCCTACTTCGGCAGCAACGTCCGGCAAAAACCGCCGGTGCGGACCGATATCCAGCGCCCGGATCTCCGCTTCCACCGCTTTGGTTGCTGGGCTGGGTGAAGGGTTGTCCAACTCGGATTCCTCGTAAGATTGCAAGTGAGCAGACGCCGTCTCCGGTTTGGAAGAACTCCGACGTGGCCCGGCCGCGCGGTCAAAAACGTGTAATCTTAACGAAGGCCCGAGGTCGTTCGCGAGTGCCAATACGTCTTCGGCAGATTTGGCCATGCCAAGACTTTTGCCAAACAAATACGCGAACCGGCTCACCCGTGACACTTCGGTGGTCACCGGCTTTCCGTCCGAACGGAACGTAATCAGCCCTGGTCGTTGAAATGCGCTTTTTAGCAGCGGGTTGGTGCGGGCGATTTCTTGTTTAATCGTCCATTCGGCGCCCGGTTGGCAGCAGATGAACAAAAAGGATTTGTCGGTCATGATTTTCTGTTGACCCATGGGATTGCGTTTGTGAGAACAACGGGAGAAACTGATCCTGTTGCCGTTGTCGTTTCCTGTTGATCCGGTGGTCCAATGTGTTCTTATTTAAGTCGTTGCGCGCTTATCTTGTGGTGCGTAAGCCTATTGCTGCCCTCACCACACAACGTTGCCGCGCAACCCGTTTGGTCCGACGAAGTCGTCAAAGATTCGGTTGTTTTGGCAAAAGAACTCAAAAAACAAGGATTTGTCCCGCCGCCGGATTTCAAAGCGTTGGTGGTCGTACTCTCGCCCGACCGCCACAAGGGCTACACTACTACCGTGTATGACTACAAGGGCACAAGCACGGATGCGACCAATTGGTGGCCCGCCTCGTCGATTAAACTTTATGCCGCGATTGCCGCATTGGAAAAGGCCGCCTCCATGGGATTTTCCCCCACGGCGCAGCTTATTTACCATTATGATGACGGTCCCAAAAAGTACTCGCTCGAACATCTGGTAAAACAGGCATTGATTCCAAGTGACAACTGGTCCTATGACCGGTTGGTTGAATTTGTTGGATTCGAGGAACTAAACCACGGGTTTCTGACGCCGGCGAAAGGATTTTCCGGTACTGTGTTACAACGTGCCTATGGTGCGCGGCTGAGAATGGGTGAGAAACAACGAGGGACACTCCGTCATTCGCCCAAAATCGAAGTGATGGAGGGACGATTTCATAAGGAGTTGCCCGAGAGATCCGGAAAAAGCACTTTTGATGACTGTCAAGATGAGGGCAACTGTACGCCGCTTGTGGATCTGGCCGAAGCGATTCGGCGGGTTGTTTTGCACGATAAATTGCCGGAACAACAACGATTTTCCCTGGGGCCTGGCCACCTAAAATTACTCCGTTCCGCATTGTCTTCCAAACGACCTCGTGGCAACGGGGTGGTCGATGGACTGCGAAAAGGGTTGGGGAAGTTGACGACAACGTTGTATCACAAACCCGGATTTGCCCTTCAGTGGTTTAGCGACGTGGTTTTTGTGGCACCCCGAGGCCAAAAAACAAAATATATTGTGGCGATGGCCGGTTACCCCGGCCGGGACGCACTCAACGATGCGGCATGGCATGTCGGCAGGCTCATCACAAAAAAAGTCCTCAAACCCCTTGTGTTGAATCGTTCTGAAACACCGGTAGACCCTCTCAGAGGGTCAGCGGAAATAAGGAAGTGACCATGGTCGAGCTAATTTAGCGCTGAATTGGCCGGGGCCCGACTGAGGCAATATCGGGCATATGCCGCA
>JABWCM010000403.1 GCA_013360285.1 Myxococcales bacterium | reverse complement strand
GGCGTACCCGAAGGTACGCTGAGGATGGGCCGACCGAGGCAGGACCGACGCAGTAGGCCAATGGCTCGTGTAGCTTATTTTTTTCCCAAACACCCTCTCCGGTTCTGCGCGGTGGCTTTGGGCCGACTTGGTTCCGAAAAACCCTGCGCCCTATTCCCGATATGACTCGGGTTTTTCGAGTCCAATTCGGCGCAAAATTCGCGGCCCCAAAACGCGCCCATATTTTTTCACAAACTCAACGATGACGTCGGTCAAACCACTACCGCGAGCGCAACATGATCCCGCCCGTGGTTGAAATTCGCCCTATTGGCAGCCGGGAAAATCGACTTTCGCTGAATTACAAAGCTCGGCACTATTCTTATAGTCGGTCTTTGCACCTGCCTCACAATTGGCCTGTGCATTGGCGCGTCCGGGGCTCGCAGCAACACAGCACGCAACCCATTCCTGGCACGCCTGAACCAGAGTATCCCCTCCGTTGTCGGTGTCTCCAGTCGCCGTTGCATCGCCCTCGCTGTCATCTTCCACGTCACATGCAACTGCGTTGAAGCCAACAAGCACCACAATTGCCGCAACAGCACTAAGTTTACGACTCGCGTTCACACATGATTTCCAATTCAATTTCATTATGTTACTCCGTTTTTAAACCAACGTTGTCTCAATTCTTGTTAGGCCGCGGTTTCCCACCACAATTTGAGTTCCGGCCAAAACACAACGAGTTGATACCGCATGATCGACTTCTGTAGCGTTGGTAATGAACGAGCCAGTTACTGTTCGGTGTCAACAAGCGCTCGCACTTTGCAGATCGCTTGATTTATTGTTACCGCAGATGAGGATTTGTGGCAACGTTTGGAATCGAAACCTAACCAAGGCGAAACTGGAGATGGAAATATTGTCTTTGAGGGTGTTTGAGAAAAAAATAAGCTACGCGAGCCATTGGCCTACTGCGTCGGTCCTGCCTCGGTCGGCCCATCCTCTGCGTACCTTCGGGTACGCCTCCGGTGGGCCTCGGTCGGCAGGCCCGCCTCGCTACGGCCACTGTCTCGCTCGCCGTTACTTTTTACCCCAACACCCTCTTAAACCAATTATCACTCCAATGTCGGGATTGAAGTTTTTCTGCCGCGACACTAATCTGAGCACATGAGTCATCATTTACCGTTTGTTATAAAGATACGAATAGTCGCATTCACTTTTGTTGCTAGCCTTATCTCCTGCGGAGACAACGCCGCTTCGTCAGACGCAACCAACAATCCTCATCCCCAGGATATAAAAGTGGGCGGTGATGTTGTCGCCACCGACACAAATATCGATGCAACCACCGATCAGACAACTCTTTCAGGTGATTCGGCAAACACCGTTGACTCCACCGCGGACATGGGGAGCACCGGAGACACGACATCGGTGCAACATCCGGTACTGAAGCCATTTCCCGACGTTCCTCAATGCGCACCCGCGTGTGAATCTCCCGGAGATTGCACCAAAGAAGCCGCCGGCCCCGGTGCTTTTGGTCCTGAGGAATGGGGGTGTATAAACGGAGGGTGTGTGTATACAGGATGTGGTTCTGACGAATCCTGCAAGGAATCACTTGGGAAAAACCTCAGCATCATATGTAATACCAAAATTTCCCCTCCAAGCTGTGATTTTCTATGTGAAGGAAACGACAACTGTGGTTTCTCATCAGACCCGGACGGCGGTGCTTTGGGTGACGACAACTATGTCTGTGAAGAGCAGACCTGCCACTACAACGGGTGCAAAAGTGATGAAGAGTGCTCGATAAGTTACTTGTCATTCCCGCAAAATTATCACTGCCAACCATTCGAAGGGGCGCCACCAAGATGTGTACCTACATGCACTACGGCGGAGGATTGTTATCTCGCCGATCCTCCCGGCGGCGCCTACGGTTTGGACAATTGGGAATGCCAACAGGGGGCATGTCGCTGGTTGGGATGTTTTTCCGATGAAGAGTGCGACATCTCGACACCGGGTACATCAAAACGGGTGTGTCTCTCCCCGCAGTAATCCAAAGCCTAGATCCGGGCGAAAACAACGGAGCTGGTATGCGAATTTGGTTGTTTTCACAGTTTTTCCCCCCGGAGATGGGTGCTCCTGCCGCACGATTTTTTGATTTTGGACGCCACTTTGTCCAGTTTGGCCACCAGTTGACTGTTTTTACTGGATTTCCGAATTTTCCATCCGGGAGGGTTCAAGAGTTCTATCGCGCACGTATTTTTATGCGTGAGTCCAACAATGGTATTGCGGTTATTCGAAGCTGGTTTTTCACAGCCGAAGATTCCGGAGTCGGCCGCAAGGGCCTCGGTTATCTAACGTATGTAGCGTCGGCAACAATTGCCGCGGCGTTTCAAGAAGAGACTCCCGACGTTATCTTAGCAACTGTACCGCCGCCGACAACCACGATCCGGCCCGCTTCGACGGCGAGCCGCTGCGGCCCTACAACGTCGGGCCGGACGCGCTGCTCCTCAACTTCAAGTCGATCCGCCTCGGCTTCGTGCCGGATGCCGAAAGGAAGTCGCTCGCGGTTTACGCCGAGCCGGCGCCCGCCCAGCTCGACATCGTGAACCTGGTGAAGCTGACCGATGCCGCCTGCGGCAACGCCTGGTACGAGGGCATTCGCATGGACCTCGCACATGCCGGCGCCGGCGCGCGGCTGGTCCTCACCGGCAGCTATCCGGCTGCCTGCGGCGAAAAGAGCCGCCATGTCGCCGTGCTCGATCATCCGCAGTTCATTGCCGGCGTCTTCCGCCAGCTGTGGGGCGAACTCGGCGGCACGTTCTCCGGCAACCTGCGCGAAGGCGCAACACCGGCCGCCGCGCGACTGCTGGCGCGCAGCGAGTCGCCGGCGCTGGCCGAGGTG
>JABWCM010000168.1 GCA_013360285.1 Myxococcales bacterium | reverse complement strand
GTACCCAATGGTACGCTGAGGATGGGCCGACCAAGGCAGGACCGACGCAGTAGGCCAATGGCTCGCGTAGCTTATTTTTTTCACAAACACCCTCTAAGTGTGTGGTGTTAAATAGGGGTTTTCATTATCCAGCCGAATCTGAGCCGGATCGTCCGGAAAAACCCTGAGTCATATCGCGAATATGGCGCAGGGATTTTTACGGGCGAGGCGGCCAAAGGCGTGGAATTCATCTAAAAACACCACAAACCTACCCGTGTGTTTTTTCAAATTCGCTCAACAGCGAAACCAACGCGTCGACCGCCGCTTCCGTTTGGCCATTGTACATCCCGGCGCGCATTCCTCCGACCGATCGATGCCCTTTGAGGCCGCTCAACCCGCGGCTTTCCGCGAAACGAATAAATTCAGCGTCCAAATTTGGTGAAGGAGAACGAAAACAAATATTCATCAACGACCGGGACGAAGGTTGAACCGTTCCACGCCAAAAATCCGTTGCATCAATTGCGCCATACAATTTTGCGGCTTTTGCCTGATTTTTCGCCGCAACAACAGACAAACCGCCCTGGGCTTCAATCCAGGCACACATACGATCAATAACGTAAATCCCGAATGTCGGAGGTGTATTGACCATGGAGTCGTTGTCGACCTGATTTTGATACTGCAGCAAGGATGGGATGTTTTTGTCTGCTTTGTCCAACCAACTGCGGCGAACCACGACGACAACCACTCCGGATGGTCCGAGGTTTTTTTGAGCACCGGCGTAGATCAAATGAAAACGCGAACCATCTATGGGCTTAGATAAGATGTCCGATGACAGATCTCCAACCAGGGGAACCCCTTTAGAATCCGGAATATAGTCGTACTGTGTCCCATAAACTGTATTGTTGGACGTGTAGTGAAGATACGCCGTTTGTGCGGGCAGGTCACCCCACTCTCCGGGTTTGGGTACGTGATCAAACTGTGATTGGGCACTGGAAAACGGAACATCTACGGTTCCGAAACGCCGTGCTTCGGCAATCGCTTTGGTCGACCATACACCGGTATCCAAATAGGTTGCTCGCCCACCGCGGAGAAAATTCATCGGCACCAAAAAAAACTGGGCCGACGCTCCTCCTTGCAAAAACAACACCGCTTGGTCGGAATCAAGCTGCAATAAGCGGGTCAACCGATCTGCCGCCGAATACAAAACGGATTCGAACAGCGAAGAACGGTGGGAACATTCAAGAAGCCCCAAACCGGACCCGTTGAGATCCCAAATCGCCTGCTGGGCTTCGATCAAGACTGACTCGGGTAAGATAGCAGGTCCAGAAGAAAAGTTAAATATTCGAGTCATAGGCAATTACCTTCGTGTTCGATCAACAAAAAACGGCCCTAGTTGCAAACAATCGGCGCCGAGGCCCAAAAAAGACACCACAGCATCTTCGGGAGTACATACAATCGGCTCCCCACCGCGATTAAACGACGTGTTTACGACCATGGGAACACCGGTCAAGTCGTTAAATGCGTCCAAAATTGCCGCGTAATCGGGTAATATGTGCCGTTCGACGGACTGCGGGCGGGTCGAGCCGTCAGCGTGAACGACGACTGGAATTTCCGAACGGCGCGGCGGCAACACATTCTGGGTGAACAGCATAAACGGAGATACAAACGCATCTTCAAACCACTCCGATTCTCTGCCAGCCAAAATCGACGGGCCAAATGGGCGCCACGATGCCCGTGATTTCATATAGTTCAGCCGGTCTTTTAACTCGGCGCGACGGGGATCGGCCAAGATGCTGCGCTGACCCAATGCCCGAGGACCGATTTCCATACGCCCAACCGCGCGGCACACAATCGCCCCGTCGGCGAGACGTTGTGCTACCTCACCCGCTGGGTCGTTGGGTAAGTGAAGGGCTAAGCCGTGGCGGGTCAGCGCCGCAGCACATTCTTCCGCATCAATGGTTGGACCCCAGGCGGCGTGTTGCATCCGTTCCGGCCGAGGTTCACCGAGTTGAAACGCTGCTTCCAACGCAGCGCCAATGGCCGTGCCCGCATCGTGGGCCGCCGGCTGAACAAACATGCCCGCGGGCTGCAGTTGACGAAACAATCGGGTATTGGTGGGGCAGTTCAGCGCCACACCACCTGCCAGACACAGCGGCATACCTGCTCCTTTGGTCATGGTTTGTGTTCCCAGCACCAAAATCGCTTCCTCAAGAGCGTGCTGAACCGCGTATGCCACATCCCGATGTATTTCCAACAGCGGTTCCGACTCCGTTCGGGCTACGTTCATCAGCAACTGTTGCAGCGCAACAACGTCGAGGTTGACGTCGTCAAACGAACGTGCCCACACGGAATCATTCAATGAAAACCCAGGCTTACCTAGGGCCGCCAACGCCATGACCGTTCCTTGGCCAAACGCTCCCATACCCAACATTCGCGAGGTTGTTTCGTATAATCCGCCAAAAGAATGGCGATCACGAACGGCCACCTCGTGCCGGCGGGTTAGAATCCCGGTGGCCGTCGCGTCAAAACACGCAGCAGTCTCCCTTTCTCCGCGTCCATCGACCGTCAAAACCCGCGCTTCGGAAAACCCGCTGAGCCGATACGCACTGGCGGCGTGGCACAGATGATGGGGAACAAAAAGATAACGCCCATCGCGGACGGGAACGAATGACTGTGGATCGGCGTTCTGCAGACTGCCGGAACGATATTTCGCCGGAACCCCATTGATCGCGATGATGTCGATCTCATTTTCGGTCAGTTGGGAAACGGTGAGCACCCATCGGATCGCCTGCTTACAGAGGACATCACGTAAAGTTAACGACGCGTCATTGAGGAGGTTTGCGTTGGAAAGTGGGCCGCGGGGAAACGCACCGTAGTGTTTGATTCGATTAAACCGTTCTTCTTCAGCGGCGGCTACAAGCCGGCCATTCTGCACCAACGCCGCCGCATGGTGCTCGGTCGTTGCAACTGATAAACCCAAGATGTTCAAATAGTTAACTTAACGCAGGATAATTGTGCCGGCTGAACTTACCACGATCCATGACTACCATGGGAGCCGTGACTGCCGTGAGACCCATGGCTGCCATGCGACCCATGGCTGCCATGGCTGCCGTGACTACCATGACTGCCGTGGCTGCCGTGACTGCCGTGACTGCCGTGAGAACAATGTTGCGCCAACATCGGATCGATTTCTTCTGGGTTTGATCCCTGAAGCAAAAACTGATTCAAATCATCGGCTTGTTTGTCCAGCACCTTTTTTTCGTCTTGGGACAAAAAAGCGCTAATCCGGCGGGTACGTACTGGAATTTTGTTGTCCCCGGATTTGGGACGCCCAACTCGGCTCATGTCGCTCCTCAAAGCGCGAAGTCCAGCAAAAAGCCGGGTCCGGCTCAATCCAAAAAGCCACTGCGACGCAACTTCATTTTCGGATACCCCCCAAGAGTTTGCAGGGGTTGGCTGCTTACGCAACGGTTTGACTGTATACCAGCGATGGGTCGGTTGCAAGGTACAATGATGACAACAAGCGAGGAAACACGTTCTCTCTTTACGGAAAACGAACACGATGTATGATGCGGCCCATGAGTGTTCGAAATACCGTTTTGCTATTTGTTCTTAAAGCGACGTTTGTAACCACAACCTTCGTGATTGGTCCAACCGCGTTGATGGGGCAAACCACATCACCGGAACCACGGTTGAGCCCTTGCGACCTGTACGACCCCGGGATCGTGGAGTCGGCGCCTATCGTGGCACGAGGGCAGTTCAAACGTGCGTTCAGTCTGGCACGAGCGGGCCGCTACGTCGACGCGGAAAAAGCGTTCCGGAAAGTGTTGATGGCCTTTGAAAAAAACGTCCAACGGCTGTTTCATGCGGAGGACGGAAAGGTCGACAATGACCGGATTCAGCGATTTCTTGCAAATCATGTATATGGAAAAGATCCAGAGCTAATCGTAACAAATGACGATTTCCGTTACGTGCCAACAGTTTACCTTACGTTGGCCAAAGTATATTGCCATACCAACAACACAGGCGGTGCGACGCAATCGTTGGACTCGGTTGTGGACCAACAGGTTCCAAGGCTACGGGAAGGACGAGCCGCAATCGAACTGCAACGGGGGCGCCCATTTGAAGCCATACGGGTTCTTGAGCCGGCTGCGGTCGACGACGGCGTAAGGATTCGATTACTCAGGACTTTGGCGATGCACAGCACCGGACAGACAGATTTAGCCAGGGCAGAATTGGACCGGGCACAAACCCAGTGTGTCGGGCCGGTAGAATGCGGCCTGGTGGAACGATTGCGGGCGCAAATCGGCTTCGACGGTCAGGCACCATGAAACCAGCACAACGAAATCGACTATCTCCGGAACAAGTAGATGCAGAAAACGAACGATTTCGTGCGGAGCAGCAGAGATATGATCTGCGATACCGTTGTCAGGATTGTTTGCATTTCAGCGAAGCTGAAGATAGATGTTCATTGGGCTTTTTGAAGTCCCACTTCGGAGATGGACCGCATCGGTGCCGTACCGAGGACGGCGCTTTGGTGTTTTGCAAATACTTCGAACTGCAATAATACACTACTTTTTGCCGGAAACCGCCGCTAAATCTGCCAGACACGCAGCATCAAACGGGGACACATCGCTGTTTCCCGCCTGTAACTTTTGTGCAATGACATCGGCTACCCCACTGCGTTCATTGAGCCAATACATAATACAATCCGGATTCTGGTCATGTTTGCCGTGGGCGGTATCCTGGTGAAATTCGACCATGGGCAATCCATTGTTCACCAGGCCCAACAAATGTCCCACCTCGTGCAGCCACACGGTAGCCTCCGAAAGCGCACACACCTGCTCTGCAAGCTTGGGTGTCAGTAACTGAATTACCGGGCCTGCTGTACAAGTGCGTTGAATATTGTCTTTGAGCATCACAATGGTATCGCCACCGTAAGCATAACCAAGGACGGAGCTGTTCGCCTCGTCGTCTTCGTAATGGCCGTCTACAAACAAAACGTGAATAACAGCGACATTTTCCGGCACGGTTACGGACCGAACCTGGTTCACCAAGGTGTCCAATTGGCCAAACGTATACACCTTGTCTGGATCACCGGACGGCGGAAGTTCGTCATCATGTACCACTTCCACTCCGCCCGGCTTTGCAAGATACCCCTGGTCTACAAGTTTGTTGAGATCGGTCAACAACTGAGTAACCACCGCATCAGACGGTTGCCTTTGGGTCATGGAATCGACTTCGATGACAATTTTTGTATACTTGGAGCCGGAAACAAGGTCCGTTGGCCCGAGTTGGGTGTCGGACCCTGTTTTGGACGACGACGACTCGTCCCCGACACCACATGCGGCCACCAGAAGAAACATGACCACCTTCAACAGAGGTGGCCATCCATGAAGCACAGAGGAGATACCTAACCCGAATTTCTCACAGACTCGCCGACGAAGATGCTGAGATGCCAGCAAATTCGGGTATGGTGGGCGTTTTTTGCTCGAAATCATGGCAATGCCATGTTGAAAACAAAAAAGGTCTGCCATGCCCAATGTGGTTTGCGGATCGGCGTTTTTAGCCTCCGGCTTGTGAGAACTCCGCGTTGGGTGACGTGGCGCGCATCGACGGCTATACCCAACAACTCTCATGAAACCGATTTTTCTGCTCATTTTATGTGTACTCATAGTCATTTTAGGGGTAGGTTCCGGCGCCGCGCAGGAAGAAAAAGCACCCGGATTGCCGGTTGGAAACGCCGAATTGGTGATTCCGTGTAAACCCTTGGTAAACCAACCGCTTGTATCAATCGATATTCGCGACGCCCCTCTCGCCGATTTCGTACGATTTGTCAGTTGTGTTACCGAACAAAACATGGTCTTTAATCCCACTATCTTAGCAGGTAAAACCGTGACGATCATCGGTCCGCAGCAACTACGCAAAGGTGACCTCGGTGCTCTGCTGCGTACTATCCTCACCGAACATGGTTTGGAATTAAAAAAACAAGGCGGATTTTATCGGGTCTCGGCCCTGGATCCGCCTGCCGGCTCCTCCGGCGGCGGAGTAAGATAACGCCGTTTAGGACTCGTCCGAATCGCCGCCGACATCGCCATATATCAACTCGTACTCAGAACCATAACTCAATCCGGCCGTCGGCGTCGTGACGATTGGGCTCGTATCGGTGCGGACGCCACCGTTGCACCGTTCCCATACCCAATCGCAAGATTTTTCTGTACGTTTACCGAGAGCGTCCCATCTGGCGAACATCCGGTCGACTAATTTAAGGCGTACAGAAAACCGAATCCGCACGGTTTTCATAATCCGAATCGACGCAATTCTGTCCGGTGTCGCCCACTCTTCACCCGGGTCCGGACACCCCGTCACCTCGTAAGTGAGCCGCTCCAGACCCCTGCTGGCTTCGTAACAACGCCATAGCCAACTTGGCTGACCCGATTCATTCAGCTCCGAGGCCGCCACTCGCCGTGCTTCATCCATCGCCAAAACAACTTTGGCTCGAAGTGGCACTGGAAGGCGTTTCAACATCGCAGTCAGCCGTGAACAAACCAATTCAATTCCGTCAGGAGACCAGGCGATGGGTGCGGACGATGGTACAGAGGAAACCGGATTTTTCATGCCGAAATCCTGCCCCATGTAGGTCGACGGTTCAAGGGGTTATCTCGCTTGCGCAGACCGTGCCCCGCTGGCACACTATTTGAATCCGCCGCCACGAACGGCCGGTGGGTAACGGATGACGGAAATCAACAAGACTACAATGACCAGGGTTTTTCGTGTGGTTTGGGATTGGTACTCGGCGAAATGGGTTACTGTGAGGAGCGTATCCCCTCAAAAACGGGTAGGTTCCATTGACGTTATTTATCTTTTTTTAACAACTATCTTAGTGATTGCGACAACGGAGGGATGTGTTTCGGACGTCAAGATCGGGCTAGGCGGCGCGTGCAAAAAAAATGTGGATTGTACGTCTCGACTATGCCATTACGCCACGTGCCTCGATCCCAACGGCGATGACGACGGCGACGGCTTGGACAATCTCTCCGAACAAATCGCAAAGACCAGCCCTTTTTCCGCCGACACCGACGAAGACGGCATCCATGACGCAATTGAAGTAGGGCCGGACCTGCAAAATCCAGCCGACAAAGACGGAGATGGGTTGTCCGACGCGGTGGAGAGCCGCACAAAGGACACCGACCAGGATTGTGTTCCAAACGACGTCGACCCCAACAATCTCGTCGCTGAAACCATTGAGGAAGCCAAATTGCTCCTGTGCAAAGTTGGCGGTGTCTGCGCAAGTCATGTTGACGTGATCAAGGCTGTTTGCGTCGACGGTGTACTTGTATGCAATATGGCCGATGTGCCCGATTATGAAGGAGATACCGAGGTATTTTGTGACGGAGTGGATGGGGACTGTGACGGGCATATTGACGAAGACTTTTCTGTAGGCGGTAAGATAGTGGGTGAGTCGTGCCCACCTCCGACCGGATGCACTCAGGGTATTGTGGTCTGTAACCCAGACCAGACAGGTGCCCGATGTGTCGCGAACGATGAGACGAATAACCAACCCGATCCGTGCGATGGGCTCGACAACGACTGCGACGGACAGGTAGACGAAGAGACCACGTATCTCGGCATATTGGCAGGAGAAACCTGTACTGCCGCCGGTGAATGCAAAAAAACACCCGGTGTTGTCGAATGCAACGTTTCTACAGGCGCAGGGGTTTGCTCTACCGGACCAGGTGGTTCCTCATCGCTTACCACGGTCGAAATCTGCGACGGGCTGGACAACAATTGTGACGGCGAAGTTGATAACGGAATTGAATATATCACGCCGACGGGCGACCGCCTTATCAAGGGGCAACCATGTGGAACGGGAGTGTGTACCGGTGGTGTTGTTGCATGCTCAGACGGCAACCCCATCTGCACAAGCGAAATCTTGGCGACGGCTGAACTGTGTGATGGACTCGACAATGACTGCGACGGCAACGTCGACAATGGAATCACCTACTTCGGCCTTGCCATAGGCGAACTATGTGACGGCACGGGTAGCTGTGGACAAGGTGTTGTTGAATGTGTTCCCAAAACCGCGGTGGCAAATTGTTCCTCCAACCCAAAGGGTTCCCGATCCCAGGCAACGGCAGAAGTCTGCGACGGCGTGGACAATGACTGCGACGGTATCGCCGACAACGGAATCAACTGGAACGGGATGCCGGTGGGTGCCGTGTGTGACGGTGGCGGTACGTGCGGATTGGGCATTGTGGAATGCACCACAGCACAAACTGCGATTTGTTCCTCGGCCCCAGGTGGGTCCAGTGCCAAACCGTTGCCTGAAGTCTGCGATGGGCTCGACAACGATTGTGATGGAGACATCGACAATGGGCTTAACGGTTCAGCCGATCTTTGTGTTCCTGCGGGGGTATGCATAGGTAATATAACGGGATCATATTGTAACAAAGGGAATTGGTTGTGCACAGCGGCAGAAACCACTCCAAATTATGAACCAAACGAAACAAGTTGTGACAATTTAGACAACGACTGCGATGGTTTGGTTGACGAATTCGTCGCCATGGCACCAGGCGAGGGGTGGTCGATATCCGAAGATGCGCCGGAAGCACTAAAACGGGTCCACATGGCCGCGACTTTTGATCCGGATGGGCTCGTCTGGTGGATTCACGGAGGTCGAACCCTTCGTCATGACGTACAAACACCGGCAGTCGGCACATGGAGCTATTCGGTTACAACAGGCCAATGGAACGACTGGCCGTCCGACTCGGCACCGGGCAGCAACACTCCGATCACCTGGAATAGTTTGTCCAACTCAGTAGTCGCTTTGGATTCGGAAACCACCAACGGAAACAACCTTCAAACATTTTGGATACTTGAAGAGGGCGGCTGGAAGTATTACCCCGCACTTCCAACTGCCCCGGAAGCAGCGAACGGAGCCACGTTTGTAGGAACGGACTCGCTGGTGATGCGTATTGGGGGATTGTCTGCCACAGATACCCCGGGCCACGTCTGGACACTCGACACCGCAGCAAACCTCTGGGAAATCTTTGTGACCGACAAGTTGGGCGCAGGCGCGGCACAAGACGCCACGGCGGTTTGGGATCCGGTTGCGCTCCGCATTTACGTTCTGGGCAACGTTACCAACAGCCAGAACACCCAGTTCGAATTGTGGAGTCTTGATGTGCAGAGTCACCAATGGCAGAAACTTGCAGACAGCGATCTCGCCACACCGATATCTCGGCCTGCTCTAGCGTGGGACCCCTATTCAAATCAAGGCATTGCGGAATGGATCGATGAAGTGACGGGTGGGCGATTGTGGACTACCGTCAACCCCGGCAATCCAAACCAATCGCTGGGCACCCTGGCTCAACCGCTTGTCGCCGCACCGGGTGGCGTAGTGGCTTATTCGCTTTCCGAACGGCGATACTTTTACCTGGGGGGAGCAATCAACGGCAACGCGGTATCAACATTACAACTACTGGACACGGTTTGTGAGCAATAAACCGACGACTTTCAACGACGTCGATATTGGCGCTCAAAGTTTTTGACGATTTCCCCCAGTTCGTCAGCATGAGAAGGCGGAAACACAAACCGAATATCGTAATCGAGATTGTTATAACGCGGGGTTACAAAGCTTTGATGAAGGGCTGTCAGAAAAATTTCCGTCGCCAACCGCGGTGCGATCTTGAGTCCTTCGATACCAGGAAGCGCCAATGCAAAGCTGGTAACGTGAAGTTTAAGCAAAGTTTGCAAGGTTTGAAGGCAGACAAGCCTGAATACATCAGGAGAATACTCCTTTCGTACGCCAAGCCCTGTCAGGAGCAATCGTTTTGATAATATTCGACTGGACACAGGCATCAATATCGTGTCAAAAGCGGCGCCGGTTGCAAACCCGTTCAGAACAAGCCGTGATAACTTACCGTTGATACGCCAATCGACAAAGCCGGTCAGCCCCTTCAATGGCCGGTCTTCCAAAAAATGGTACAACACCAACGTGTCTTGGTGAATTTCGTCCAGTTCGGCGAGGCTAGGCGTCGTCATTGAAAAATTCACGCCTTCGTCACTCCCGCTGAAATCCTGTCCAAAATGCCATTAATAAATGAACTAGAGTCTTCCGAACCGAATTTCTTTGCGACCTCAATCGCTTCATTCAGAGACACCTTTGCCGGGATTTCATCCATAAACAGCAGTTCGTAAATCGCCAGTCGCAGAATGTTTCGGTCGACAATCGCCATCCGCTCCAACTTCCAGTTGGTGCTCGCTTCTCGAATTCGGCGGTCGATTCGTTCGCGTTCTTGCAACACGCCGGTCACCAGAAGCTCCGCAAATCGCCGCACTTCAGGCAACTCTTCCGGGGAGAAAAACTCAGCCCAAAAGTCGTCGTGCGTTCCAGGAATAGGTGATGGTTCAAATTCCAGACCATACAACAACTGGAGGGCAGCTTCTCTCGCTTTTCGACGGTTACCCACAACGGCATCCTCCTAGTTATGATTCGCCGCACCCAACGCCCGTATCACGCTCACCATTTCAATGGCACTCATCGCTGCTTCCGCACCCTTGTTCCCCGCTTTTGTGCCGGCGCGTTCAATCGCCTGCTCAATGGTGTCGCAAGTCAACAACCCATACGCCACCGGGAGCCCGTATGTCATCATGACCGACGCCAGACCCTTTGTTGCTTCAGATGCAATATAGTCAAAATGGGGTGTTGAACCCCGAATCAATGCACCAACACAAACCAACGCATCATATCGCCCTGAAGCTGCGCATTTCTGAGCCAATAGCGGCAATTCGTAAGCGCCTGGTACTTTTACCACGTCGATGCTGTCCGAGTCGACACCGTGTCTTACCAACGTATCCAGTGCCCCTTCTACCAATCTTTCGGTAATAAAGCTGTTAAACCGGCTAACTACGATAACAAATCGCCCACCGGTTGCATCAAATCGACCTTCAATTACTCGTGGCATGAACCAACCCTCCAACCCTTATCCTACCAAATCGCCGTCATGAGACGAACAAAACAATATCTTATATCCAACCCTGTTTTCTCACCAGAATTCGCAGAAACGTCGCCGAAATACCGGAAAATTCTGGGAGAATGAAGAAAACACGCTCGTAGGCTGGTTTTTTACCCAATTGCACACCGTTGGGAGCACACGCAGAAAGCGCCGGCGGAACGGATGACTTCCACGTTTTAGCCGCCTCGCCCACAAACATCCCTGCGCCATATTTCCGATATTCCTCAGGGTTTTTTCGGACGATTCGGCGAAAATCCGGCTTGCCAAAAATTCCCCTAAAAAACACCAGCCATCTAGGGTCCAACCACGAGCCAACTCGGACCACCGCTCCCTTGGGTAAGGGCCATACCGGAAGGTTTGCACAAGTCGCTCTTTTCGTTGCGATATTCCGACGATTCCGCGGTTCCGGTAAAGTACATCTCAATACCTTCGGGCTTAAAGTCATTGGAGCCCGTCACCTTGCCGGTACACTCTCCGGTCTTGCAAAAATGACCATCGGCAAACAACAACAAATCCTGAACAACAGTCCCCTTGGACCCCTTCAGCCAATATCGGATCGATCCACCCTGCCTAAGACTTTCAATCACCCCAAAAACAAAAAAGTCTGCGTCCTCGTCTTTGCGTTGTCCCCAGAAAAACGGTCCATCTACAGTGATATCGGCAATTAGCGGATGACTCGTCGCCACGTCAGGGTGGTAAATTTTCCCGGTTTCTGTTTCGGTGCACTGGGTTGCTGCGCCGATAAAAAGATGTCCGGCAAACTTTCCTGAAGTGGGCTTTGCCGAACTCCAAAATTCCCCCGTAGAAGGACTCAGAACATAGAGTGCCGCATCCGCCGCCGACAAATTGGTTTCCCAAGCGGCATTTTGCCCCACCGATACAAGCTCGTTTGTCGCATCACCCAACGCGTCACTCAAAGGAGCACCGGACATCAATTTTTCGACGAGGACCCTACTGCTACGCAGAATTCCATTTGCATCGGCTAACCCGCGAATCCCCACGACCACCCGTGGTCGTTTCCCGAGGGATCGTATTAGATTCTCCACCGACCCGTACGGTATGAGACCATCGGAGACCGTCCCGAAACTCTCGGCGCCGGCCAGAATGATAAGCCCGGGCCCACCCAAAGGGGCACGGGCTAAGTGAGTTTCAATTCGTTCGCGGTCATAGGTTTGGTCACCATAAATGCCGCGGTTTGTAGCCATGCCTTCGGGTTTAAATTTACCGGCCCCCTTCTGTGCCCGTACGGTCGGGCCAAACCAGAGCAGAACGTCCTGAGCATGAAGATCTTCAAGATATCTATCGATATCCGCAGCCTGAACGTATAAATGCTCAATTACTTCCGTAAATCGTTTTGATTCTTTGGCCGGGATCACTATTCCATCGAGTGATACACCGTGCACGTCGCCAAAAGAGCTTGCCGCCACCCACCGTCGTTTTCCCTTAAACTGCTCCGGTTTGGGTTCCGGCAGTGGAGGGTTCAGCAGCGCTGCCGACATGTCCGCTAGCGACGTTTTGGACCCCAACTCGGGAGTTGAAAGGATTTTTGCCGGCACCGGAGATCCAACAACCGGGAGCGGCCCGTCATCCCCAGAAACGGATTCAATCTTCGGCTGTCTGTTCAACATTTCGACGTCAACACACCGACAGTCGTTTCCCTGACACATTTGGATGGCAAATCGTTCATTCCCAGCGGCGTCGGCCATGGCTTGCCATACCACTTGGAGACCCGCGGATCCCTTCGTTTGACCCGCTGCCATGAAGTCAACAAATCCCTGCTGACTGAGGGCACTTAAACCTTCTTTGAGACAACCGTCACCCGTTTCCGCCGCAACCTGCTCGGCAGTCCAGTGATCCTGCACGATAACCGTTGACTCGGGTAACTCGGGCCAATTGGACAAGTCAGCATCGGTACCCATACCATGTGTGTCCAACGTGTCTGCACCGCCTTCCACACCGCTGTCGTCCCCACATGCCTGACAACACAACAAAAAGGTGACCACCGCACTAAGTTTACGAAGTCTACTCATAAATAACCGTTTTTGCCAAGCATTGCCATGGTTATCCCGCCTGACGGGTTACTCTGGAACCGCTGGAACGATGCGACCACATACTTACCCAGAATATCGGTTTCAATATTGGCTGCGCTGCCAACGTGACGTTTTAAAATGTGCGTACGGCTTCCGGTGTGTGGAATGACCGTGACACCAAAATGTCCAGGCCCACAAGTGTTCACCGTCAGGCTGGTGCCGTCGACCGCAATGGATCCCTTTTCTACAATGTAAGGCGAATATTCCGCCGGTAATTCGTACGTCAGGTCCCACGCATTTCCCACCGATAGGCGTTGCACAAGCTTCGCAACACAATCGACATGCCCCAAAACCCAGTGCCCTCCGATCGGGTCCCCCACCCGCAATGCCGACTCCAAATGGACAACGTCGCCCACCCGTCGTTCACCAAGGTTGGTGCGCCGCATGGTTTCATGACTGGCATCGGCATCCCAGCAATCGCCGAAAACACCAACAACCGTAAGACAAACCCCGTCTACTGCAATACTATCGCCAAGCGAAACATGGGAAAGATCAATCCGCGTACGCATGCGGAGACGCACGCCGTTTCGGTCACCTCGCAGTTGTACAACTTCACCGACATCCTGGATCAAACCAGTGAACATCTCTCTACTCCGGATAAAACACATCGCCAATGCATACTACATCCTTTCCGATGCGTTGAACCGCTACATCCACGATGTGCGGGCCTTCATACATAGTACCGACCCCTATCGAAGTTGGCAAAGCCAACAAATGGGGCGCCCCACCAAACATCGGAGCAGAAAACCATGCTACTCGCTGGATCCATCGACCAAACAGCAACGCTGTAGTCAAAGTCGGACCGGACTCACACAGAATATGGTGCCAGCTCCTGCGAACACATTCGCGAAACATTTCCTCCAAATTCACGCGCCCCGTGGCATCACAAGGTACCGAGATGACCTCGTTCCCACGATCGACAAAACGTCGAACCAAATCACTGTCTTGACTGATCGTTGTAAAAATCGTTGCGCCGCCGTCAAGAACACGTGCATTGGTTGGTGTTCGAAGATGTGAATCGACGACAATTCGGCGTGGGTTTTTGCCTAGTCGCCCTTCTCTCCTGCGCGTGGTTAGCCGGGGATCATCGGAGAGGACCGTCCCAACACCCACCAAAATTGCGTCGGCCCTGTGTCTCAGTTCGGCCACAGCAAATTGAGCGTCCTGACCAGTCAACCAAACCGGACGCCCACCGACGTCCGCAACCCTGCCATCAAAACTCGCTGCCACTTTGAGAGTAAGATAAGGAAATCCAGTAGTAACCACACGCCTAAACGGCGCAATCAATGCCTCACAGGAAGATTGTAGTACCCCGACAACAACCTCGATCCCGGCCGATCTCAGCCGATCGATTCCAGCACCGTTTACAATACCATGCGGGTCCTGAACACCAATCACAACACGAACGACCCCCGCGGCCTTCAACGCTTCGGTACACGGGCCGGTTTTCCCGGTATGATTACAAGGCTCTAAAGTAACATAAGCACAAGACCCGGAGGCGGCAAACCCAATACTTCGGAGCGCCGCCACCTCCGCGTGGTCGCCTCCAGCCGCACGATGATACCCCGTGGCCAAAATCCGCCCATCACGCACGAGGACACACCCAACCGCTGGATTTGGAGAGGTAAAACCGATTCCCCTCATCGCCTCTCGCACTGCAATCGCCATATAACGCGAATCGCTATCGGCCGGTCCAGCAACAACCACTTCCTATTTCTCCGCCTGTACGGTACAGCCGGTAGAAGAAGGGCGCCAGAATTGTTTCAATTCGTCCATCCCATTCCCGTTGCCGGCATACGAGTAATGTAAACTTTTTGTTTTACGACGGTCGCGACAGAGGAAAATCTACCATCCCTGTTGAACATTGCACGAGGAGCAAAAAACCGGGTGGCGTGCGGATCGTTCCTCGTTGTCAAAGGATGGGGAGAAACTTAGAGGGTGTTTGGGAAAAAAATAACGGCGAGCGAGACAGTGGCCGTAGCGAGGCGGGCCTGCCGACCGAGGCCCACCGGAGGCGTACCCGAAGGTA
>JABWCM010000167.1 GCA_013360285.1 Myxococcales bacterium | reverse complement strand
GGCGGCTTCGGCGGCGGCGGTCGTGGGGGAGGTTTTGGCGGCGCCGGCGGCGGCGGACGTGGGGGAGGTCGAGATCGCGGCGGACGTGGGGGACGTGATCGAGATCGAGACCAATGGTAGTATCGCATTAAGCTGAAGCTATTATTGCAGGAAACCTTACGACTCCAGCTAGTCAGAGACCTAAGGTAGCATGAAACGCCAGTTACTTAAGTAACTGGCGTTTTTTTTGGCGTCGCTGTCCGAGTGCGCGGACTAGCCCGGATTTCTCACAAGTTTGCGAGCCCACCGCCCACATTGCACGGCTTCGGGAGGACAGCCGAAAGCGCGAGTGGATCGGCCCTCGCAGCCGAAGATTGGTGAGAAATTCGAGCCAGAACATATGTGTGGAGAAGGCGGCCCAAAAGCGGCCGTTCCTGGGACATTTTGCTATTTCCGATGGTGCTATTAAACTACGCTATCGATCCACGATTGTATAATCACGTTGGTTGTATCGGTCGCTGAACGAATCAATCGAAAAAGACTGTCCAGAATTCCAAATGTCTGGCGTGTTTGGTCTGAGTCCGGCATTCTGCCCGAAATGCTACCCTGTTCCAGATAAGATAATACTGGGCACACACCGGAAAAAGGAAGATAAGCGCTTTCAGCCCAACCGGCTTGACCCTCCAGAGTAGTGGCCATGACCAGAGATCGTACCGTTGGGTGGCTCATCAAGTCATGGTAGCCATGTTCTGGAAGGTGACCGACCTGAAATTGTTGTACACCCAGCTTGGTTGCCCTGAATCCGTTGTACGATACAAACACTTCACCGCCAGGGCCAAATGCCAACTCGCCGATTCCTGCGGTCGATGGATTGCTCGTGATGGGATGTTTTGGCTCGACGTGTCTCAAGATACGAGAAAACGCATCTGCAGCGGACTTTTCAATGATCGGGCGATCTTTGGTTGACTTTTCGATAAATTTTCTGACGGAATCGTTATAAACTTTTAGAAAATCTGCGCTAGGTAATCGTGAATAATGCTGTGGGTCGCTCCAAACGTCTAGGATGTCACCTCGACGGACCGTAAACGACGTGCACCCAACGTCAACAATAGTATCGATCCAGTCTGAATAGTCAGCGACATTGCGTTGTCCTGGAATACATACCGCAGCTATTTCACAGTTCGTGTGTTGGTATTTCCTCCATTCAAGTTGTAACTTAGCAAGCGCCTCGACTCGCTGAAGGAACGTTTCAGTGCTGGTCGAAGGGTCAATGATGACTGCGCGAACGGAAACTCCCAACTCCGCAAATTTCTCAATAGATTCAGGCTCAATCAGGGTAGGGATGTCAAGATACACCATCGTGCAGTTTTTCTGCGCAAGTTGGTTTTTGCGCCGAATGTACGCTGTGGCTTCGTGGATGAGGGGCAAGGGAAGACGACGTCCGTTAGAACAAAAACGGAACTCAAGATTTGGATTCGTACTTAAGAATGCTGTGTCCAATGCTCGGTTGAGAGTGCTTCCGGGCATTAAATCACCTTGTTGGTCGCATAAAATAACCGTGTGAACAGATGGTCCCGAAAACCGGGCTACTTTTCGTTGCCGAACGGCTTCTATGACCGTGTTGTCCGTCAACGCGTCAGAAACGAGACGACTACGGTATAATTGGTTATAAATTTCGTGGTCTTTCTTGATTCTGCCGCCAGAGAACGTATCGAACTCGTCCCGTGTCATCCACATCCAATCCCCCCATTCCGAAACCACCAGAACGTCTCCATCAATATTACGGAAACGAAATGGGGCTAACTTAGTGACATCCACCTTCGTTGACGATTGTTGTGCCAATGGATTCTCCAGACTTAAAGTTAGTATGAACGGTCGTTAACAACCGCGATCGGCAGTCCTTAAATTAGGGGACCGGCACCATGTGAATGAAATGTTCCTGCGGTCGGCTAGTCGTCCACTTGCGAAAAACGTCACGCTCCTCAGGTGTGGCTAATCGTAACCTCTGCATGACGTGATCAAAGATTCCCTTGTGTTTTCGACACCACTCGGAGTCCCGCATCCGTCCGAAAATCGATCCCTGTGTCTTGTAGTTATACTCCGGTTGTTGTCCACAATAAGGTTTGTAAACACACTGCACACAGTCAGGTTGGGCATCATTCGTTCCGGCGAGTACCAACGCCTTTACGGCCGGCCTTGTCATGATGTCCAGGTAGGAGTCATTGAGTACGTTTCCAAGCAAGAATGTATCGTCCCCCATTGCGGCCACCATTCTCCCTTCGTCGCTGCTATACACGTTGCCGTTGGGATGAAACGCGAGTTGACCAATCGCCGCTCCACCGGGACTTCGTAAGTCCAGATAATTCGGTTCCGAGTCCCCGATTATTTTGCAGAGCATGATCGCTGCGTTTCTTTCCAGAACCTGAATGCCCTCAACGTTCAGTTGAAGAATGTAATCAAACGCAGCTCGGTAAAATTCGAGGAATTCGTCAACGCTGTAGCCAAGTTTGCGTCTGGTGGTCGCTGCAAAGCCAAAAGGATCTAATTTTCGAAGAAATACAGCGCGGCAACCCTGGCGGACAAATTCATCCACGATTTCCTTCCACAAAGGTAAAGAAAAACGAGTGATGGTTGGTAACGCCTCAACACGGTACAAGTTGGAATCCAACCCCATTTCCCTGTAGCGTTGATTGACCCGGTTGATCCAATGAACGGTCAGTGCATGGGAGTTTCCCTGGCCAAAAATTCGTGTCCGATTATGAAGTTCTTCGGGGCCGTCAAGGCTAGTGCAAATCTGTACACGATTATCGATCAAAAAGTCCAAACGTTCGTCGCTCATCATGCTGAAGTTCGTAACAAGAGAGAAAGCAAGTGATTTTCTCGCAAAAACGTTCCTTTGCTTTGCATATCGAACAATATGACACAAGACGTCCCAATTTGCAGTGGGCTCTCCGCCTTGGAACTCAATCGTGAGCGCGTAACCGGGAGCCGCAAGCACTGTGTTCACACACCGTTCTGCCATTTCCACCGTCATATCTGTGTCGGTACGTTCCATCCCAACTACAGATGAATGACAATATTGGCACCCATGGTTACATCGTTCGGTAAGCACAAAAGCGAATAAACTTGGCCCGTGGTCTAAAAATGCGCGTTTTTTCCAGTAACGATTGACCTGCGTTTCCAAATTGAAATTATTGGCGAGAAAATTTGCATCGGATAGTCTTTTTTTCAGCTCTTCATTGAACAAATACGTTCCCGAGACGAACTGTTCAAATTCATCCTCGGTCAAAAATTCTGCGTCACCAAAGTCGTTGGTGATAACAATATGGGAGTCGACCTTACGAAACCGAAACGGCACATACTGATCGGAATGTTTGGATTGAGCTTGCGGTGCAAACAACATCGACACGTCTCTTCTCCGGCGGGAGTACAGACCCACGGAAGGTTTTTAAGAGGATGTTTAAATATTTAATCCTGCTGCGCGAGCCCATGGCATAGTATGCCGATTTTGCCTCGGTCGACAAAATCGGCTCGCTACGGCCGTAGACTCGCTCGCCGAGGATAAATATTTAAACGCAATCTAACCATTCGACACCGAATTCGACCTATTGTTGACCCAAAAAGGCACACGTTGACCCTCTGGTAGCGGCGGTTATGCCGAATTCAGTTAGCCAACCCGCAACATCTCATTCAGAAGTGCAACGCCGTATCCCGTTCCACGGTCGTCATCCGATGCGGGGCCAGCCATATCAACGTGAATAAATACACCGCTATAGCTGACCAAATGTTCTGCAATAAACTGTCCTGCACACGAACTTTGTGCGTTCATACGATCCTTTACCGAATTACGCATGTCCGCCACCGGGCTTCGAAATTCCCGGCGAAAAAATTCAGGACAGTAAGGAATTGGAAACGTTAAGTCTCCAGATTTTTTGCCGGCACGAACACACGCCGACTCCCACTCACTGTCGTTCGACATGATCGCGGCCATCCGCTTACCTGTGGCCATAAGTTGCGCGCCGGTCAGCGTTGCCAAATCCACAATCAACGTGGGTGACAGATGACGCGTAGCATAGGCAACGCCATCACCTAGAACCAGCCGGCCTTCAGCGTCGGTATTGTTAATTTCGACAGTTTTTCCAGAATAGAGTGTCAAGATGTCGTCTGGTCGCGTTGCATCCGGTCCGATTGCGTTCTCAGCGATGCAAAGCACTGCATAGAGGTTGCCGGCATATCCGGTTCGAACGGCGGTGGCAAACGCAGCGAGTACCGCCGCTGCCCCTGCCATGTCGCCTTTCATTCCAACCATCCCAGTCTTGGTCTTAATGCTGAGCCCTCCTGTGTCGTACACAATGCCCTTACCGACCCACACTACAGACGACGCACCGGGTTGAGGCTCGTGAGACAACACAACCAACGCCGGCGGGTGGATTGCGGCACGTCCCACCCCCCACAAACCACCGAAACCCTGGTCCAACAACGCCCGACCTTGAATCGTTGTCGCCTTCGCACCAACAGATTCCGCCACCGTAAGGGCTTCCTCAACAAATTGGTCAGTATTCAGCGAATCTGTCGGACGATCGACCAAGTTCGCCGCGTACCTTATCCCCTGCGTCACCGCCGTCACATAGGCATGGGTCTGCAGGCTCACATCCGCGTTCAGCCAGGCAACGTCCACGGTGCGCAACTCCTGCGGAGGCCCTGATCGTACACGAAAAATGGGCAGCGCACGTGCAATCGCAAAAGTGGACGCTTCACCATGATCGACCGACTCCAGAGAAAGTAAGATAGCAGTCTTTTTTGCTTTGTTAACATGTTTTTTTATCTGAGCCGATATTGCATGTGGCCTGGCGGCGCAATTATGCCGGGAAACCTGGTCTGGCAGCGCAACAGCGACCCACCGTGTTACACCCGGACCCGCCACAAATGTCGTAACCGAATCCCCATCGTCGTCGGCGCCAAGCGAATCCACCAATGTTGGCCAGACCTCCCTTACTCCCAAAGGCAACCGATTGAGTACGTGAGCCTCGACAAGCAAAGCTTTTGTTCCAACTACAATAATACACTGCGCGTCCGTCATGGCGGTTACAACATCGGTTAGTCGAAGATACGGATTCATCGTCGCTTTCTCCACAGAAACTCATTAGGTTTTTTGACCACCCCGCTAACATTCTTTGGGCGCCATGAGGATTCTAACCCAATTGAGATGTGATTCCAGGTTTGTGGTGTTTTTAGATGAATTCCACGCCCTACCCGCCTTTGGCCATCTCGTCGGCAAAAAACCCTGCGGCATACTCCCGATATTCCTCAGGTTTTTTTCGGACGATACGGCTCAAATTCGGCTGCGTCGTGAAATCCCTTAAAAAACACCCACACCTAGTGCAATGCAACAAGGTTGTTCTTTGGCGCAGCGAGCTTTATTCTATCGCGTCAACTTGAACCGTGCATAACTGGTAAGGAAATAGCACATGGTTGAGAACTTCCGTAATCAAGATCGTTATGAATCCGTAGGCCGAAACGTAGATCGCAAAGAGGGCATGTCCAAAGTAACCGGACAGGCCAAGTATGTGGATGACTTGAACTTTGAAGGGATGATCTACGGTCGTACTATACGTTCGGAGATTCCACGTGGAAAAATCAAGGCAATTCACCTCGAATTTGACACAGAAGGATTTACAATAGTCGATTATCGGGACATTCCCGGAAAAAACTTGATTGCACTGATCCAGGACGACCAACCGTGTCTCGTCGAGTCGGAAATCAATCACGCGGATGAACCAATCCTGCTTTTGGCTCACCCAGAAAAAGAAAAGCTTCTCGAAGCGAAAGTAAGAATTGAGACAATTTCCGAAATACCGGTCTTGGATCCATTACAATCGGGCAAAATTTTTAAAGAAATTCTGATATCCAAAGGTGACATCGAAGCCGGGTTCGGGCTGGCTGATCGTATTGTCGAGGGAGAGTACCGCACCGGTCATCAGGAACACGTCTACATTGAACCCAATGGAATGATTGCGGTTCCTACGCCGGACGGCGCCATTACTGTGTATGGTTCGTTACAGTGTCCATACTATGTCCACGGCGCACTAATGGTGTTGCTGGGCGTACCGGAAACCAAAGTGCGTGTCGTTCAGACCGAAACCGGCGGCGGATTCGGCGGAAAGGAAGATTACCCGTCAATCATCGCATGCCATGCGGCCCTGCTTGCGCTTAAGTCGGGTCGTCCTACTAAAATCGTATACGATCGCGTGGAGGATATGCAGGCAACCACCCGGCGCCACCCCGCGATTGTTCGTCATCGTACAGGGGTGGCAGCGGACGGCACACTACTATCCATGGACGTCGAGGTCATCATGGACGGCGGAGCGTACTGTACGTTGTCGCCCGTTGTGTTGTCCCGCGGAGTCATTCACGCGACAGGACCCTACCGTTGTGACAATGTTCGAATTCGTGGACGCGTTGTTCACACCAATACGCCTCCAAACGGAGCGTTTCGCGGATTTGGCGCCCCACAGACGTTATTTGCGTCAGAAGTACATCTGGATCGAATTGCGCACACTCTTGGTCTCGATCCTATCGAAATACGCGAAAAAAACGCCTTTCGACCCGGCGACGTGACCGCTACTGGCCAGGTATTACCCGAAGACACAAGCGCGTTACAGGTTCTTCGAGAGGCCTTGAAAAAGTCGGATTATTACAATATTCGCAAAAAAATAGGCACACAGGCAAAGAGAGGGGTCGGTGTCGCACTTTATTGGCATGGATCAGGATTTACTGGTGCTGGAGAAGTGAAACTGGCGTCCAAAGCAACCCTCGAACTCCTGCCATCGGGGGCAAAGGTCCGAGTCGCATCTACTGAAATCGGCCAGGGCACACGGACGATGTTGGCACAGATCGTAGCGCAGACACTGGGTTGGTCCTACGATTCCATCGAAGTATCTCCGGCTGATACGGCAGTTGTTCCTGACAGCGGCCCAACCGTCGCGTCACGTACCTGCATGATTGTGGGCCGTCTCTTACAGCGTTGTGCAGAGGAAATGAGATTCAGAATTGGTAATTTAACTCCAAAACAATACTTGGAGAAGCACGGTCCACTGGAAATCACCAAAGTCTACGAAAAACCGCCGGCTATTCAATGGGACGACGAACACTACCGCGGTGACGCTTATGGTACCTATGGGTGGGGTTGTAATGTCGTGGACTTGGAATGGGATGCGGTAACTTACGAAGTGAAGGTCAAAAAAGTAATAGCGGTTTTTGACATCGGAAAGGCGATTCACCCGATCTTCGCGGCAGGCCAAATCGAGGGAGGTACGGCGCAGGCCATCGGTTACGCTCTGCACGAAGAAGTCGTGATGCGGAATGGGCGCGTCGCCAATCCGCAACTGACCAACTACATCATTCCAACCACCATGGACACTCCACCCATTGAAGCGGTGATAGTAGAAAATTCTTATCGATTTGGACCGTTCGGCGCAAAAGGAGTCGGCGAAATGCCGATGGATGGCCCTGCCGCTGCGATCGTAAACGCATTGTTTGCAGCGGGTGTCGATGTCCGCGAGATTCCCGCAACCCCAGAACGAATCATGGAGGCAGTATGTTATTCACGTTGAATGGAAAAATAACGGAAGTCTCGGCACCATCGATGAAACGACTTCTGGATGTCCTTCGAGAAGACTGCGGTCTCACCGGCACAAAAGAGGGATGCGGCGAAGGTGAATGCGGAGCATGCACGGTGTTGGTAGACGGACTTCCGATTAATTCCTGTTTGGTTCCCTTTGGGCAAGTGCAAAACGCCGACGTAAAAACGATCGAGGGATTAATCGGCCACACGGACCTCCAGAAAGCTTTTGTCAGTGAATGTGGTGCACAATGTGGCATTTGCACACCCGGTATGATCTTGATGGCAGCACCGTTGGTAGAACGAGCGCAGGCAGAAGGCCGAATCCCAGCGCTTGCCGAGGTTCAGGAAACGTTGGCGGGGAATCTGTGCCGGTGTACGGGATACGTAGCCATCTATCGCGCAATTCAGACCGCATGCGGAGCAAAATCTGAGCAAGCATCAGTAATTTCTGGAGAAAATGGATGAAAACCGCACTTGGTAACCTTGATTTTGCCGATGCAACAACACTCTCCGAGGCGCTCACGTTGTTGGCGTCCGAGCCGGACCGTGTTCCTTTGGCGGGATGTACCGACGTCTATGTGGGATTGAATTTCGGACACATCGAAAAAAAAAGGTTCGTGAACATCTGGAGTTTGTCGGAACTTCGTGGAATTTCTGAAAACGCAGATTTTCTGAGAATCGGCGCGCTCACTACGTACACTGAAATGATAGAATCACCAATTATCGCTAAATTCCTTCCAATGATGCGTGATTGCGCACGGCTTATTGGCGGCTGCCAAGTCCAAAATCGGGGTACCGTGGGAGGAAATATCGCGAACGGTTCGCCCGCGGGCGATACGTTGCCGATACTTGCGGTAGCAGAAGCGATGATAATCGCCCAGAGCCTTTCGGGTACACGGAAGATTCCTTTTTTGTCATTCTATGCTGGGTACAGAAAAACGGTTTTGCTCCCTGGAGAGCTAATTGTAGCAATCGAAATTCCGAAACCGCCCGGGGCCCAATGGTTTCGAAAAGTTGGCACACGTGCCGCGAATGCGATCAGCAAAGTGGTGATTGCTGGGTTGCGGGGTGAAACGGTGCGGCTCGCTTTTGGAAGCGTTGGTCCGACCGTGATCCGGGCTCGCCGCACCGAAGCCGTGTTGTCGTCAGGCGGAACGATTGCTCAGGCCCGAGACGCCCTTGCCCACGACATTCACCCGATCGACGATCTTCGGTCCACTTCTCGTTACCGAATGCAGGTCGCAGAAAACCTTCTCAGTGCATTTTGGGACTCCACCACACCAAACCAGTCGTAATGTCGATTTGATCCCACCGCTGTGTGAGCAATTATTATTTTGCGAACACAACAAGTAATTTAATTACAGAGATTCACAACCAAAGTCTTTGTTTTTACACATCAGTTTACTATTGATGTGCCGTCCTCAACCTGTGCGAATATTTTATTTTACCAACATTGCACATATTTGGATATGTAGGTATTCTACCAAACAAGGCCGTTGTCTGTTCTCCCTGATTGATGAGGTAACTTCATGAAAAAGGATCCAACATCCACAGCATCCACGAACCAGCCCCCACGAACCGCAAATCCGGGATTTTCTCGTCGCCATTTCTTGTGGACTCTGGCGGCCGGCGGAGCGTCCAGCGTTGCTCTGGCCAGCAACGCACTGTCTGCAGCTCAGTTGTTACGGGCCGTTTCCGTCGAAAACCCGCTTTCAGGTTACCCCAACCGTGACTGGGAAAAGGTGTATCGTAACCTCTATAAGCACGACTCGACGTTTACGTTTTTGTGTGCGCCAAACGACACTCATAATTGTCTACTGAATGCACACGTTAAAAACGGAGTCGTCACGCGTATTTCGCCAACTTACGGCTACGGAAAAGCCACCGACTTGGATGGAAATAAAGCGTCACACCGGTGGGACCCGCGTTGTTGTCAAAAGGGACTGGCTCTTGTTCGGCGATTTTATGGTGATCGTCGCATTCAACGACCGCTTGCACGACGTGGATTTGTGGACTGGATGAAAGCGGGGATGCCCCGAAATGAAGAAACCGGCGTAATTGATCCGAAATACCTCATGAGAGGCCAGGATCCATGGGTACCTATCACATGGGACGAAGCCTTCGAACTTTCCGCCAAAGCGATACACAACATCGCGCAAACCTACACCGGTGAAGCAGGACGCGCGAAATTGCTGGCGCAGGGTTATGACCCGTTGATGGTCGAAGCCACCATGGGAGCGGGGACACAGGTCGTTAAGTTTAGAGGAGGAATGCCAGCCTTGGGAATGACCCGCGTTTTTGCCCAATACCGGCTCGCTAACTCAATGGCCCTGCTGGATGACAAACTTCGAGGGACGGGGCCTGACGGCTCTGTTGGCGCCCGCGGATGGGACAACTATAGCTGGCACACGGACTTACCCCCGGGACATCCCATGGTAACGGGCCAGCAGACGCTTGATTTTGACCTGTGTAATGCTGAGCACGCTAACTTAGTGCTCGCGTGGGGGATGAACTGGATTACAACCAAAATGCCGGACAGCCACTGGCTCACCGAAGCCCGAATGAAAGGCAGCCGCGTCGTTGTCATCACCACAGAATACAGCGCCACCGCCAACAAGGGCGACGAAGTATTGATCGTACGCCCCGGCACCACACCAGCACTCGCTCTCGGCATGGCGCAGGTCGTGATGTCAGAGAAGCTGTACGATGCTGACGCGGTACGATTTGGCACGGACTTGCCGTTGCTCGTCCGTATGGACACCGGAAAATTACTACGTGCAACCGAGATCTTTGATGGTTATGTTAGTCCGCTCTTGACACGTACGACCGTCACCACCCCTGAAGACAAACCCCTTCCTGCATATGCTCAGGCCGCGCCTACGGTTTCTGCGGCACAGCGGCAACAATGGGGCGATGCCGTCATTTGGGACAACACGTCGGGAAAACCACTAGCCGTTCATCCCGATCAAGTCGGCAAATACCTCAAAGAGTTAAATGTCGACCCCGCATTGGATGGCGAGCGAACGGTAACGCTAACGGATGGCACGACAGTTCTATGTCGAACCGTGTTTGACGTCACCTTTGAAGTACTACGTAACAGCTACACGCCCGAAGACACGGAAAAGCTGACCTGGGCTCCGGCGGACGCCGTGCGGTCGATTGCGCGTCAAATCGCACAAAATCCGTCCAAGACATTGTTCGTAATGGGAATGGGCCCCAACCAATACTTCAACAGTGATCTCAAAGACAGGGCGGTTTTCCTGCTCGCAGCGCTCACCGCCAACGTCGGAAAAATCGGGGGAAACGTGGGTAGCTATGCCGGCAACTATCGGGCGAGTTATTTTAACGGATTACCTCAGTATATTAACGAGGATCCGTTCAACCCGCAACTTGAGCCCGACCAACCGGCCACCGTCCGTCCCTATTTTAAAGCGGAGTCGGTGCACTATTTTAATCATGGCGACACGATTCTTCGCTCCGGTAACGCGGTTCTCACCGGCAAGACCCACATGCCGACTCCGACTAAGTCGATTTGTGTCAGCAATTCCAACTCGCTTATCGGAAATGCTAAAGGACACTATGAAACGGTGATGAACGTTCTGCCACGAGTGGAATTTGTGGGGGTAAACGAGTGGTGGTGGACTGCCAGTTGTGAGTACGCGGACGTGGTATTCCCGGTGGACAGTTGGGCGGAATTTAAATATCCGGATCTCACCATCAGCGTAACCAATCCATTTCTTTATGTTTTCCCGGTAACCCCGCTCCCACGAATCGGTGACACGCGATCAGACATCGAAGTCGCCGCAGGAATCGGCCGGGCCATCGGCAAAGTGACAGGCGATGATCGGCACAACGCTTACTGGAAGTTCATCGAAGAGGGCACCGCACGACCGTACATCCAGCGAATACTGGACTACTCCAACGCAACCCGCGGGTATCGCATCGACGATCTGGAGAAGTCGGCAGCGTCGGGAATTCCGGCTATCCTGTTAACACGAACGTATCCCAAAGTCGGCGGCTGGGAGCAAGGCAACGAGGACAAACCGTGGTACACGAAGACGGGCCGCCTGGAGTTTTATCGGGAGGAGCCGGAATTTATGGATGCCGGCGAAAATCTCGTGCTCCATCGTGAAACGATTGACTCCACATTTTATGAACCCGCGGTCTTGATCGCCAAACCTCATCCGCTGCTCAAACCAAAACAACCTCAAGATTACGGAGCAGATCCGGCTGATCAAAGCGCTGATGCCCGACAAGCAAGGCACGTTATCAAGACGGTTGACGAACTGTTGGCTACCCAACACCCGCTAAGAAAAGACGGGTTCCAGTTCATTTTCCACACGCCAAAATACCGACACGGCGCCCATACAACACCGGTTGATACCGATATTGTAGCAGTGTGGTTCGGACCATTCGGCGACATGCACCGCAAAGATAAACGTATGCCGTTCGTTTCGGAAGCCTACGTCGACATTCATCCGGACGACGCCAAATCGATAGGGGTGGAAGACGGAGACTACGTCTATATCGACGCAGACCCACATGATCGCCCCTTCAAAGGCTGGGAAAAACGACCTGACGCTTACAAAGTGTCGAGACTTTTGTGCAGGGCACGATACTACCCCGGAACACCACGAGGGGTTACTCGAATGTGGCACAACATGTACGGGGCAACCTGGGAGTCAATTCGAGGGCAAGAATCCTCTGCTACCGGCCTCGCGAAGGGCCCGCAGACCGGATATCAGGCACTGTTTCGCGGGGGTAGCCACCAAAGCTGCACACGCGGGTGGTTGAAACCCACGTGGATGACCGACTCGTTGGTTGTAAAAGGGCTATTGGGACAAAAAATTACCCAAGGATTTGTCCCGGACGTCCATTGCCCCACGGGGGCTCCGCGAGATGCATTTGTCAAAATTACCAAAGCAGAGTCCGGCGGCATCGAAGGTAAAGGTTTGTGGGGACCAGCAGAGGCAGGACTCCGTCCCACATATGAATCAGAATCACTCAAAAGGTTTATTGCCGGTGGGTTTAACGTAAAAAGTTAAGGAGCGTTGTCATGGCTGAGAGAAACGTTCGGCACATTGGGCGTGCCATGGAATACCCATACGAAGGCCCACCTCCAAAAAAACAGGTAGCCTACGTATTCGACACCAACAAATGTATTGAGTGTCAAACTTGCACAGTTGCTTGTAAAACTTGCTGGACCAGCGGAAAGGGGCAGGAGCAGATCTTCTGGAATAATGTCGAAACCAAACCGTATGGGGGGTACCCGCTGGGCTGGGACAGACGCCTCCTTGAAGTCAGTAACCCCGCACATTGGGCGAAGGACAGGCTGGAAAGCAAGACCATATTCGAACAGAAAGACAAACCAACCGATCCGCCGCTTGGGTTTCGCCCCGTATCGGATGATTATCGGATGCCCAACCTTGGGGAAGACGACTGCACAGAAAAACTGGCCAAGGGCGCTCATTTTGCGGGACTACACCCAACCTGGATGTTCTATCTCGCAAGAATCTGCAATCACTGTGACAATCCCGCCTGCCTCGCTGCCTGTCCGCGTAAAGCGATTTACAAGCGAGACGAAGACGGCATTGTGCTGGTTGACCAGGAACGGTGTCGCGGTTACCAAGAATGTGTCCGCGCATGTCCTTATAAAAAAGTATTTTACAATCTGGTGAGCCGCTCAAGCGAGAAGTGTATCGGGTGTTTCCCCAGGGTGGAGCAGGGCCTAGTCGCTTTGTGCGTCGAGTCATGTATTGGTAAGATACGAATGCACGGCTTTCTTGAAACCAATAGCCAACCTCGCGAGGACAATCCGATCGACCTCATTGTCCGGATTCGGAAACTGGCCCTGCCGCTCTATCCGCAATTCGGAACCGGACCCAATGTCTACTACATTCCTCCGTTGCACGTCGGCCTCGGGTTCCTGGAAATGATGTTTGGACCAGGAGTGGAACAGTCGTTATCCATGTACCGCGAAATAGCCAAAGATCGGCAACTTTTGGGTGCTTTATTACTGTTTGGCGCCACAAATCACATTATTCATCGTTTTGCTGTTGAAGGAAATATCGCAGTCGGTTGGAACGAAGCTGGAGACGAGCTCGTACGCGTGCCTTTTACCGAACCCACGGTAATCCGGGATCCGTTTGACACAAAAGCCGGCGCGTACCGACACAACACGACCTAACCTACCCTACTAACGTTTGTAATGCTGTCCCTCATAACCAACCACGACTTGGCAGTGGTATTGCTTATAGGCATGGAGGTCCGCGATGCGGAAGCAACCCGATTCGATTGCGAGAATCATTAACTTAGTACTTATCTTACTTGTTGTTTCTGGATGTGGCAAAGAAGAGGTTTCTCAGCAGCCGTCCGGAGAACCACAACCAGCGGCGCCGGTGAGCCCCGGCGACGGCATTGCAGTCACCGGTAGTGCTAAGCTGTCTGTCGTACGTGCAACTACCGAGTTGGCAGAAGATCCCTACAGTGAGGCTTGGCGAGCGGCCCCGTTCGCCGTCGTTCCAATGATGCCCCAGCAACAAACAATGCCGGTTTTGGATACGGGCACTATCACCGAGCTGATCGTTCAATCCATGCACGATGGTAAGGACATTGCTTGGCGCATTTCCTGGGCAGACGCTACTCCCGACGGGAATGTCGACGTCGGCCGTTTCACAGACGCGGTCGCGATACAGTTTCCACTCGATCCTGGTGCTTCACCCACCATGGGACATATCGGCGGAAAGGTCCAGATCATTCACTGGAAAGCGTTGTGGCAAAAAGACATCGACACTCATTTTCAAGATGTGCAGGACGTTCATCCGAACTTCTGGTCGGACCTGTACTGGTTTGCGGAGGGAAAATGGCCGTTCCCCATCCCGGAGGCGTTTCAGGACCCAACATCTCTACAGTGGTTTGTCGCACAGCAGGCCGGCAATCCGATGGCGGCATTTTCGCGTACGTCGGCTGTCGAGGAACTGGTCGCCGAGGGGTTCGGCACGTTGACACATCAGCCGAACTCGGCGTCGACGGCACGAGGGGTTTACAAAGACGGGCGGTGGGCTGTCGTCATTCGACGCCCCCTTAAAACCGACGACCCGCTGGATGCAGTTCTCAACGGCAACCCAGCAACGCAGATTGGGTTTGCCGTTTGGGATGGGTCGAAAGACAATGTGGGCGGGCGTAAACACTGGTCTAACTGGACACCGTTGGAGATCACCCAATGAACCCGCCTGAAAACGTCGGAAGTGTCGAATTGGCACGAGCCGACATCGTATTCCTGCTTTCGTTAGCGTTCGCTTCACCGTCAAAAGAAAACAAGGAAGCACTGGCTCTTACCATTGACGAGTCGATTGCGTTAGTGAAGGCAGCGAATTTGGATGGTTTTGCCGCAATTACGCCCAAGTTGTTAGAGTTTAGTGCAATGTGCAGAAATTTGGATCTTTCCGACTGGAATACGGAATATGCACGGCTTTTTTTGGGGTCAATTGTTTGCCCAATCACGAGTCGTCTTATATTCGCCGAGACAAAGGCGCCATTTTGAGCGATACTGCGGCGTTTTACACAGCCTTTGGCGTCGCCGTCGATCCTGATTCCCACCACCGAACTGATCATCTCTGTGCACAACTGGAGTTTGTGGCATTACTCCTTGTGAAACTTGCGAGGGCGAAAAGCGAGAACAACGCCGAGGCCGTATGGGTAACCGAAGACGCTTTAGGGAAATTTAACCGCGATCACGTGATGGAATGGTTGCCTAGTTTTATCAGCCGACTCGCGTCCTGCGCCCCCCATCCCTTCTACATGTCGGCCGCGGACCTTTTGTGGTCCGTTTGGGAACGTCTCTGGGAACAACCGAAAACTGCCGCTTTCGAAGATGTTCGTACACCAGAGACAGACCCCGGCACGCCCTACGAATGCGACATGGTGTAAGATGGTGTTTGGGTAAAAAACTACGTTGTGCGAGCCGCTGGCCTACTCCGTCAGTCCTGTCTCAGTCAGCCCATCCTCGACGTGCCTCTGGGCATTTCTCCGGCGGGCATGGGGAACAAAATTCCCGCGCCAGGTCTATCTCCGCATATTTTCACAAACCCTTGGTCTCCGCTTTGTCGATTTCGTCGCAGATCCACGAAAAAACCGCCACTGTTGAAGGCATTCCGAGTGTAGACGCTGCCAACGCTACACACTGCTCCAGTTCTTCAACGCTAATGCCATCGGCGAGCGCTTTTCGGACGCCGCTGTGGACGTTGCCTTCACGCATCGCTCCCATCGCCACTGCCAGCTTGATTAACCGCTGTGTACGACCATCAAGCGGCCCCGCAGAACCGGCTTCGTTCATCAATTCCCACGCGTCGCCAAGTTTTGAAAAACGGTTAACAAAACGGCTATAGGCCTTCGGTGGATTGGAAATTTTGTTCACGAGAAACTCCTCTTTCATTTAGCCAACATCGAGTTCATCTTAAAAGCCAATGAAAAACTTCTCAACCAACCCGTGATGTCCTGTTTTCGAATTTTCGGAGATGTGGCTCATACCTCTTGACAACTTTGTGGAAATGAAATGACCTGCACACGGTTTATTACGGCCGAATTGGCAACCGCAGCCAACTCATCACAATCTAACTTAGCAACCAAGGACGATTAAGCCATGACTCACCACGAAACCAGCATCCAAGGACTACCACGACTAAACGAACCGGCACCGCAGTTCACCGCGCCGTCAACCCACGGTCAGATTTCGTTGTCGGACTACAAAGGCAAATGGGTAGTTCTTTTTAGTCACCCAGCAGATTTTACACCGGTGTGTACGACCGAATTTGTGGCGTTTGCGCGCCGCGCTGGAGAATTTGAAGCGCTCAACACTCAACTGATCGGCTTGAGCATTGATAGCGTATACTCTCATATCGCCTGGGTCCGAAATATGGAACAGAACTTTGGAATTCAGGTGAAGTTCCCAGTAATTGCAGACTTGTCGACCGATGTCGCCCAAAAATACGGAATGCTTCATCCAGGCGCATCGGCGACCGCAACCGTTCGCTGCGTGTTTGTTATTGATCCAAATCAAAACATTCGCGCGATGATTTATTACCCACTAACGACAGGGCGGATGATCGACGAAGTGTTACGCCTCGTGCAAGCACTACAACTCAACTCCGAAAAGGGGCTCGCCACTCCCGAGGGCTGGCATCCCGGCGACAAATGTATCGTGCCGCCGCCGGTAACCCAGAAAGCGGCCGAAGAGCGTGTGAAGTCGAATTATGAAGTCGTTGATTGGTATTTCTCGAAAACGGATGCTTAGTTACGGTTCAACCAACGGTTCACCACAAACAAATCACATCCCCCAAAACGCCACTTCTCCATCGCCGTGATTGGTTACAAACCGTCCGCTAGTAGCCGACCACCTTTCGCTCGGAGGTCTCCGCGACCATGTGGATTCGGGTGTTTTCTTTCGCGTTGGCGGTTCTTCTTCACACAACGGTACTCGTTGTGGCCTATCTGGCACCAGAGGAGCTACACCACAAACGGCAAGCGGAGGTCCGTGAACGATTGGCGTCAATACTTAAGGTTCAGTCGGTATTGTCGAATACACCTCCGGCAAATCCGCCCACCTGGGTGCCTCCACGAACAGTGCAACCCAATCAGGTTGAACCAAATCGCCCTGCTTTGATGAGTCGGCCAACACGGCTGCGTCTTACGGCTCCGAAAACTGCGTTGCCTATTGCCCAATCAAGTAAATTAACAGACCCTGTTGTTCACAAAACCACACAACTTGGTCCTGTTGCGCAGAAAACGGCACGTCAGAAGCAGAGTAAAATCCGACTGCGGGTGTCCGAAAAAGAAATGGATTCGGCGACTTTTACCGGTAGCACCGAGGTCAAAGTAACCACGACGGCCTCGTCTGGTGCGGGTAACGAGAATTCGACATCGTTAGTCGGCTCCCCGACAACCGACGTCCCCACACAAAACCCAAAGGACGGCGACAACCGAAGCGAACGTTCTCACGCTGACACAACATCTGAAGTTCATCAGTCGTCGCCACACCTTGAGCCGACGACTTACGAGAAGCAAAAAAAAAAATACGCATCCGAAATCGCCAAAATCCTGCGTCAGCACTTTCCGTATCCACGTGCCGCATCGCGGAGAGGTCTTGAAGGAACGGTTGTGTTGGAAGTCATCGTCGATCAGGATGGGGTTATCTTAAGTTACCGCATTGGGCAGTCATCGGAGGTGTCGGTACTGGACGACGCCGCGTTGCAAGCGATCAGTCAACTCAAAAACGTACCCAAACCGCCAGAAATACTGGCATGGAACAGTGGCACCATCCGTGTTCCGATCACCTATCGACTCGGAGAATCAGCGAAATTGAGCAACTGAGCTTGGTCTAGCTTATTTAGCGCCCCGGACCGCAATCGGAACCAAGCAATATCCGGTACGTCACAGGGACGGGTCTGGCTATGGCGGCTTATAATAAACTAGTTGTCTCAGCAAATGACTCAACATAACCAGTTGTTTGTGTCGATCAGCATGGATGGATCCGCGACCCGGAAGGCGGCAACAACGATTCACTTAATGGAAAAACCGTACTGGGAATTTTCACGAATTTACCATAAAATTGAGGTGAATGAGATGCTTTATCCTGCGACTAATCAGTGAGTTGGAAAAAGCGTTGCTAAGTAACAGTGCTTCTCCTTTTTTGCACTATCAAAGTTAATAATACAGAGGGAGTTACATGCAGATTCGTGAGTGGAGTTGGCGACTGCTGATCGCCGTGTTGGCCACATTCCAGATGTCGTTGAGCAGTTATGCTGATGTTCCTAAGAACAACAAAAAAAAAGAACATCTATCGCCGGCCACCAAGGCTTACCAAGCGTGCGCCACGTGTCATGGCGAGGCCGGACAAGGAAAAATCGGTGTTGCGCCGAGCCTTGACACGAAGAGTTTTTGGTCAGTGGTCAGCGACAAACAATTTGAAGAAATGGTCCGAAAACTACATACCCAGACAAACTTTGCAGAAGACGCGGCTAACTTAAAGAGCAAAAAAATCAAGAAAATTATTGCAATGCTTCGAAAGACTCCCGTCGGCGACCCGCTGTCGTTAAACAACAATGCGGCCAGTGGTAATCATGATTCCGGGAAAGAAAAGTACGCCAAAATCTGCGCGATGTGCCACGGTGCATCTGGCTTGGGTTATCGTGAGAACGCAAATGCACCGGCCATTAGAAGTCAAGAGTTTCTTTCTTTGGTATCGGACGGTTACCTTCGCCACATGCTCAAACATGGCAAAGAAGAGACGATGATGCGATCGTTTACGCCAGGCTCAGTGACATCATGGGCGGCGCTCACCGACACCGAGATTGAAGATATTATCGTTTTCTTGAGAAGTTCAGGGAAATGAATAGCAAAACTGCCGCAAAATGGCGAACTGTCAGAGTAGTGACGAATGCCGCCTTGTAATTGCAGCCTACTACATCCCGATCTCTCGCGGGGCGGGAGCTGGCGGAACGTCACCGCAGTCATCACGCGAGTGGCATAGATCAAACGACAACTCTTTGCCTTCGGAGCGAAAAAACTGGCCGATCACGTTCATTACAAACGACCCGATATCAAAAAACTCCTGTTCCGAACACGTGCAGCCGTCTCCAGCCACATCGCCGGACGCGGCGCACTTTTCCAAACACGCCTGCACTCCTTTGTCGCGCATTGCACCTGGAAAATCGAATCCATGTTGCCCAGATGGCCGAGGGTACGGAAAAATAGCTGCGGATTTGCCACCAAGTGGATCCACACCATCCGCTCCAAGACGAAGTGGTGGGTCCAGCCTCGGAATATCTGTTCCCCAGGGATCCGTACCTTCGGAAAAATTGTCGACATCAATATGGACGCCCTCACCACCCGGGTCCATATAACGTTTTAGGGTGTGCACTGCCTCCACCATTCCCGTATCAATAAGCTTTTGGTTTGCTGGCGTACCATACCGCTCATCAACGGCTTTGTACTCAATAAGGCCGGCAGCTCGGCCGATACTCACTCCGGTCCCGGCAGGAACGTTCATGTCACCAACAGTAGTAATAACAAGCGCGTGGGCACCCGTTTTTTCGGGCTGACCGTTATGACCAACTGCATATTCGATTGGGTCAAGCGCCAAATTCGGCGCAAAAACCGCAGGATCGGCCGCATCCAACACCACCTGACCAATACTCAAAAAACGCCTCAGTTCAGGATTGGCACGACGTAAGCCCAACCCCTCGGCCAAAGCAATCAGTTTGTGCCCACGAGGATACAAAATCCCCTGAAACTTCGCGTCAACGCCAAATGTGGTTATCGTTTGGTCTGGTTGCTGCCCCGCTTTAAGTTCACAACGTTCGGAGCCCAATACCAGAGCACCGCCCCCATAAAACGAAAGTTGAATCGCGTCGCCAACATCGCTTTCCACGCTGGCCCTCACACGCAACGTGTCGCTTTCGTCCTTCCACACCACACCGCAACCAACTTCTCCGTTGTTGAGGTTTTCCACCACAAACGTATCGCCTGCTTTAACCACAGCCGCAGTTCCAATCGCAACAGTACGGTCGTCGTTCACGTCCGGAATGATGGTCTCCAAACTCATTTCGGTGGCTCCGGGGCCTTGAGTACCCACAAACAAAGGGCCCATTACTCGTAATATAACGGCCTCTCTAACCCCCCCCTGCAAACTGCGATTGCCCACATCCGTCAGCCCACCGCCTCCGGCAATCGGCGCAGTTGCTTTGATGTGGGGTTCCACCGCGGCGGTAACTACACTCATGATTCCCCCAAGCGATCCTCCGGTAATATAAATTGGGGCATCTCCACCGATGTCCACAACACCATCGGCGTCAAAATCTCCCGCCAATTCGTTTTGTCCATCACCATTCACGTCAAAATTCCACGTACGGTTACCGTCAAAGCTTCGTAAGATCCGAGCGAGTTGCATATAGTCTAAGGAACATTGACGAACAACGTCACGGGTGTGAAATAGGTACGATGTCCAGAAATCGCCACCAGAATCTGGTTTTGCGTCATTATTCCAGTCCAGTGCCCTGCCCCGCGTCGTAACGGCATCGAGATATGGCTTTAGGCCGAATATTCCCAGTATTTGCGACGCCGTATCGACTTCTCCCTGATCAAGCGATATTCCGTGGGAGACACAATCGATGGACGCAACTGCCATACCGTGTCGGGCGATGTACGGCCCCAACTGAGCAGCATCAAACCTAGCCCCAGTATATCCGTGACCCAATAACACTACCGGAACAGGTTTGTTCTGACCCCTTGCAGATACTTCTTTACGCGGGACAACTAAATGAACATAAACCGTTTCCGGGCGCACCGATACCGGAGTACTGGTCAGGTTTTCCGGCCATGATTGAGCATCCAACGGCAAATAGTCGCCGTTTTCGTCATAGCGCTCGAACAGTTGGGGAGAAACATACGAAGTCACCACCTGGTAATCGATATAACGATACGCATCAAGCAGCACTTCTTTCTCAGTTGACCCTTCAGACGCTCCAAGGAATGCGGTCGCGATAAGCGACATGGCATCGATCACATCTTCTGTGTACACAATATAAGGGTTGGTGATGTCTTTGAATGCCTCAAAACTCTTGTCGCGGAGTACTTCAAACCCCGATAATTCTGCAGGATAGTCCTTACCGATGTGCCGCTGTACTCCGTGACCATAAAGACCCTCCCGTACGGCCTTCCAGGACGACTGAATCGTTTGAGTGGTAAACGTAAACGCAAACGCGACGTCACCAACGGATTGTCCTTGCGCGGACAAAGCGGATTTTAAGCCCGCAAGCTCTTCTGTTTGTGCTTCATGGTTAATATACGGAAAGGGAGATCCGACCGGCAAACCATCCTGGTCCAGCAGGCGACGCATCACAACCACCGCGTAGGTGGTTCGCTCCAAAAGCGGGACCATGGGGCGCACGATAAGCGTGTTGGTCGCTTTCTCGTAAAACGTCATCAACGCGTCCGCCCTGCCGGCCAAATCTTCCGCCGCAGGATTCTTGCCGGGGAGATAGTTCGGCACATCCAACATACCGTCCGCATCCGAATCTTCGCCTTCGTCCAATCGACCGTTTTTGTTTTTGTCTTCGTCTGTTTCCTCAAACATCACCGACAGAGTCCACCCTCTTGGATCATTTTTCCAATATCCCTGAATGTCCTCAACCACGACGGGGTAATTACCATTACCGACGTCGAGGGCTACAAACTCGCCGAACTTTTGAGATTTTTTGTCGACATTGATAAGATAAACAACGTCGTTGTTAAGTTGATAGTCGGCATCTCGATGACCTTTGAGAATCGATTCGACATCCAACGGTCCGGTGAAAGGAATCGTGATTGGCTGAAAAACTCCCCAACCGTCCAATTCGTCAATCCGACGGCGCACCCTTTTTTCCAACTCGGTTGGAGCCAACATGGAGGCGTTTAGGCGGCGTTTGGTCGGGGACGACTTATCAAACCGGGTCGCCAGATTGTTTGGAAGCGGAATTTCCGGAAGCGGTTTGTGGTAAAAATCAAATTTTACCGTCGTTTTGGCGGGTTTTGCTGGCGCAATACCCTCCGGCTCCTTGGAAATACAGCCGGTTTCGACCGCGATAAAGCAAAACGTAACCAACGCTACAACCCGACTGACCGAACGCGACACACGCATGGTGGACCCCATACCGAAATTAGGCTACATCATCGGAAATAATGCGCAGTTGAGGATCTTAAATTACATCGTGCTACAAAAAGAGTACAGCGACGACGTCAGACAGCATCCCGCTACAGCTCATAAGATAACAGAAAACGACCGCCAAAGATGGAATCCATTGTTCCACCACCCATTTGTAATGCACCGCCAGGCGCCAATACGGCCCCCTCGGCCGCTACCTCCAGCTTCGTACCAAAAAGCTGAGTAGTAAATCGGATTCCCAAATCAAATTCCATACCCATGAATCGGGACGGCGATTTCCCGAATGGATTCATAGGCTTACCTCCAGACAAACGCGTCTGTAGAGGGTCGGCATAGGGAACGTCGGACCATGCCAGCAGCGGACCGCCGTATATCTCCAGTCCGTCGGCCGGGCGCAGCCATCCGCGAGGAAACACAGTAAACCCATTAGTCAACGCGCCGCGAGTCGGAAGCCGCTCCAAATCTTCCGACGGCAGGCCCACCAGTTCAGGATCGGCTGCTGTTATTGGAAATCGCGCGGTTTGGGCCGCAAGTACATATCGATATAACAACAAGCCGGATTCGTGGTTGATATCAGCTCGAAACGCATTCTGTTTTCCGTCATCAAAATTCTGGTCACCACTTGCGTAGGTGACGTCCAATACCGCCCCGCCGAGTCCGCCGTCATAGCTGGCCCGAAGGGTTGCTCCCAACTGCAACACATCATGTGTTGGCGCCACTGGTGTCGGCCCAAGCTCAGTTTCTCCAAATATGATTGCCGCTTCTGCCGCAACTCCCAAACTGCCGAATCGCCCAAAATCCGCATTGTAGAGCCCAAATACATCCACTACGCCAACATTGGTCTCTTTTCCACTACGTGCTTTCTGCATGCGGTACACGCCATACACACCTGCCTGGAACGGAACCATTGTTCCAACCGACATCCCACCAACCCACTGGGTGGCTTCGTCTCCCGCAACAAGAACATCGTCGTGGTGGACAATGTCGTATGCGGCAAAAAAAGTAAGCCGATGGTCGGTGTAAGGACCTGTCAACGCAAGCGCCCGAATCACGACGTCGCCGCCTCGCGGGTCCACAAACGATGCGGTCTTGCTCCGCGATCTAGCAGCACCATCATTTGCCAACAGTCCGAGTCCCCAGTGGCTTGTAAAGATACCACCACCCAGCGTTAAGAAAGGGCCAATACTTAACCTTGCGTTGGCACGGCGAAACGTGTGGTCCTCGTATTCGGTTGAATTCGGCACAGCACTCGGCGCAAAAATGCCGTCTGCGGTTTGTCCGTCGCCTCCACCCCAAACCGGACCGGCGACAACGTCGTGCTCAAATTCAGCAAAAAGACGAATTATCCCCAATGAGCGTCCGGAATCAGCCTTCAATCCGAACCGAAATTGTGTGTTCAAAACCCAATCCGGATCAAACTCGTTGCCGTCAATGTCAACACCAAATGACGACGTCTTCTCAAGTCGCCCGGCTGCACGTATCGACGGGACAATCAAGTCCTTTCCCGCGGTGTCATCGACGGCTCCAACCGCAATAAATGCCGGTAGATGTGACGGCGGCTTTTCGGTGATCTCTTGAGCCACCACATCGCCGGTCCATACACAGAGACAGCATGCAATCATCGCTGCAGCAACCAGTGCTGATGTGACAGAGCAACGAACACCACCCGTGTATGTGGGTGGATGACTCAGCCCGTATTTCTTACCGGCGTTCGCAGCGAAACCGCCGAAACGCAGGCGAATTGATAGCGCGCTGCGGCAGACTTGTAGCCTGTAGAGCGCCTCGCAGGGACCGCCATCAGTAGGCGCCGGAGGATCGGCGGTCGCAGCCGAAGACTCATGAGAAATCCGGGTTAATTGTGCCGTCAATTGCACGAAACGGGTTCGGCCTCTCTTTACCACTTTGCTTCGCCGCGAAAAGTACATCCTCATCTCCTCTGGCTGTTCTCGGCAGTTGAAAAAAATGAAACACGAGCCAGGACAAAAAAAGCATATGCGGAATCATAAGAAAGCTTAGTCATATCGGCAATATTGCGACCACGTTTATGGCATCAATTCGCCAAAATCCACCAATACTGGGTCGTGTAGCTCTTTTTCACAGACGTTCTGAGGGTCAGCTTCACGCCAGAAGTGACCCTGAGACAGCTAATTTAGCGCTGAATTGGCCGGGGTTCGACTGGGGCTATATCGAGTATATGCCGCACCGACGAGCATGGCCAAGGCATGCCCAAATTAGCCAATCAGAGATCACTTATCTATTTCCGCTAACCCTCTCCGTTCTGCATATCGTTCTCCGAGTGGCGCAGGCACGCTGCACTCGTTACATGACATCGCAATCGACATCCGACAGGCTGCACAACTACGGCAACATCGGTCGTCGATTTGCGTCAAAAACCCGCCAGATGTCAATCCATCACGACGTCGAATTGCGACAGGCTACAAGAAAAATCATCGGCCCCTAGACAACAAATCCAACCAGCGGCCCGAGTCACAGACGCTCGTTCAGACAAGAGCACCACGTCGCTACAACACCCATGGAGAGCTTTTAAATGACCCACCCAGCCCTTTATCTAATTGTCTTACTGTCGATTTTATCTTGTGAAACATGCGCCGAAACCCACCAACCGCCGGTATGTGCCTCGGCCCATTGCCCACCTGCGAAAGTGTCCGTAAAAGAGTCGATCGTCAGGAAACCGAGTAGGCCCATACTGGACGGGAACCAGGAGCAGTTGGTCGAAAGGAAGCGTGTATCGGCACAACTCGATTCGCCCTATTTATTCGAAAACCGCAAGTACGGCGCGGAAGATCGGTCAAGAACACCCATCGACTGTAAATTTGGTCAGCATATTGTTGGCGACGACGAGTGGGTCGAATGTCGCGACGAGCACGAACATCTCGCAAAAAACTGTACTTCCGACGACGATTGTCGACCCTACCCGGGTCAATTCGGGATCTGTGTTCCGACCGTCGGCGCCACGCGGCGTTGCGCGACATTGTGCAGCCGCAACCACTCGTGCCCTGCAGGATTCGAATGTTTGCATCTCGAAAACCTGGAATTGTGTTTTCCCGACACCGGAGCCTGGCCTGCGCAATCTCGGCATGACGCGGCAGAAACAGAACTTCAGCCGTAATATTGTCGTAGGCTTATCACTACTGCGCGGGCACGACCCCAGACTGCGCACGTTTCCTGTCATGCGCCGATTATTGTGCTCGTTAGGTTCGAGCCGGATTTCGGGCTGTTTTTGTTCACAATTGAGGGATTCGGAGGTATTTTGGGGGCTTCGCTTCTTATCCCGGTAACAAACCCAAACGAGAATAGATTCTTGCCGGATACGGACGCATTTAAATTACCAAAACGAATACAAAGTTAAAAGACAAAGATCTTTTTTTTGCGGCTTACGAGCGCCCCAAGAAGTTGATCGGCATCTTGAGATAAACGCGACCGTTGGGCTCGGCGGGTGGCATTCTTCCAGCATCGATGTTGACCTGAAGGCTCTGGAGAATCAGCGCGGGTGGATCCAGCAACCGATCCCGTTTCTGTCGAAACGACACAAACTCGGCCATCGTCGTACGCTCGTTCAATTGAACGTTATACGCCATTGACTCGGCAATCGTGGTTTCGAACTTCATTTCGCGGCCATCAGGCATATAGTCATGGCCCACAAATACTCGTGTTTCCTTGGGTAAAGTATACAACTTTTCCTTCACCGACCGATACATCGCTTCCGCACTGCCATTGGGAAAATCACAACGACCCGTGCCATAGTCCGGCATAAACAACGCATCGCCAGTAAAAACGGCATCGCCAATCACATACGACATACAAGCTGGTGTGTGCCCGGGAGTGTGGAGAACCTTGATGGAGAGTGACCCTGCGTTTAGGACATCTCCATCGTCCAGCAATCGGGACCACTGCCGGCCGTCAACGGGCAATGTATCCGGTAAGTTATAAATCTGTTTGAAGTAACTTTGCACAAATGTAATCTCTTTCCCAATTGCGGTCGCAGCGCCAAAACGTTCTTTTAGCACCTCCATCCCGGACAAATGGTCGGCATGTGCGTGGGTGTCCAATATCCAATGGACTTTAAGCGCACGGGCCTTAATGACCTCGTCCACCGCATCAGCGGAACGAGTCGCATATCTCCAGGTCAACGGATCGAAGTCAAGTACGGGGTCAATGATGACAGCGTCTTTGGTATGAGAATCATAAACAACATACGTCAGGGTGAACGTCTTGGGATCAAAAATCTCTTTTACTTCCATCGGTATCTCCAATTACACAGCCATCACACACCAACTGTTTATGGCTACAGTGTACTGCAAAGCCGACTCGGACCAAATGACATTGTGTCATTTACCGACCCGTCGAACAAAGAGAAATAAAATGTCCGTTCTAATATTTGGCAAGGGGAGACCGTTCACGTCGCAGTCCGAGAGGATCAGCGGAAACAGACAAGCTAACCTGCAGCAAATAAGAGGAAATCCCAGTAGTTTTTACCTGTCACCGTGATCGGTCTGAACAAACAAAACGCCCTTGTTTCTGGAAGTGTATTCTGGGCGAACCCACTCAAACTCGGCGAATCCCTGGCTACGAATCGTAACCGGATCACCAATCACCGCACGAACTGCCAATGTTGTCGCCGGACCCAACGGATCGGTCAGCGCAAAAGTTTGCTTCGGTGGCTGAACTTTGCCGGCAACAACTAACGTCTGTAACTCGTCTTTTCCTCGAATCACATATGCGGTTGGTGCAATCATTTCTCGCACTTTGCGAATTCTTGTCCACGAAACGTCCGGCGTACGGCTGACAAACTCCGCGCCGCTCCGGCTGACTAGCGCCAATACCCCCCCGGTTCCGGGCGAATTTTTTGCATTTTCCTTCCACAAGACCCCAACAAGAACGTGTAATCCCATTTTTCCAGCAACTATCTGCCGGTGAACGAATAATTGATTAGGAAGGCGGGTATAGAAGTGATGTGTGCCAACCACCCAACCACGGACTTGACGATCTTTGCCGCCAGTTGACAATACTCCGTCAATTCGCGCGTAAGGTACGATGATCGCCGACCAGACTCGCGCATTTGAGTCGTTTCCCACGGAGTACCACCCGTCTCCGACGACTATGCCTGGATAAGGACTCTGAATATCAAAACGGAGGCTTACGTCGTCGTGCCAGTCGCTTTGGGCCCTAAGATGCCCTCCGTTTCCATGATCCAAATAAATTTCCTGTCCTGGTCCAAAGTGAAGAGTATTGTCTTTTATATTAAAAACGTCGGCCGACTCCCGATGTCCATATAACAGCGCTTCTGTC
>JABWCM010000166.1 GCA_013360285.1 Myxococcales bacterium | reverse complement strand
AGATGTGTAGAACGATGAGACCATTGGGTACGCCTCCGGTGGGCCTCGGTCGGCCCGACCGACTCGTTACGGCCACTGTTTCGCTCACCGGCAATTTTTTCCCAAACACCCTCTTAGAGGGTGTTTGGGAAAAAAATAAGCTACGCGAGCCATTGGCCTACTACGTCGGTCCTGCCTCGGTCGGCCCATCCTCAGCGTACCATTGGGTACGCCTCCGGTGGGCCTTGGTCGGCAGGCCCGCCTCGCTACGGCCACTGTCTCGCTCGCCGTTATTTTTTTCGCAAACACCCTCTTAGATCAGGACAACATCGGGTGGTATCTTAGTTGTTACATTTGTAAAATAACTTTCCAGGTGTTTGTAAAATCGTGCAGCAACAATTCCGTCCATCAAGGCGTGGTGTGCTTCGACAGATACCGGCATCGTCAGGCGGTTGCTGGTTGCTCCATACCTGCCCAATACGATCTTCGGGATAGAGTCGCCCCTGACCGTCCGCCGCGCATGGCTTACCGACGTGAATCGTAACCATGGGACGGTTGAACCGTGGATGACCCCGTCATCGTCGGGGCGGTCGTCCATGACGTCGGTGGGTTGGGCGGAAATAGCCGCTTTGGCACCGGCGACAAATTCCGGGAAGTGTTCGGCATACGGGAAATGGCAGAATCGAAACGTCTCGTCCGGATTGAGAATGGTGGTCGAAACGCGAATACGATCCCAAACCCACACCTGGTCTCCGCGCAGACGGTATCGAAATGGTTCAAGGGAGTTGACCGCAAGTTGGCAGAAGTACCAGCATACCATTGAAAAAGAATGTCCTTCAGAACGGCAATATTCAACTGTTTCGGTCACATCCACGTCGGCGCAAAGATTAAAAGTGGGTACTTCGTAACTTAAAAAAAAGCGGAACAACGCGTGTCGTTCCCAGGCGGTGGTGTCGAGAAAGTGCCCAGACATAGTTGCTGATGCTCCTTAAGTAAATCATTTGAGGCAACGGATGAAGCTGCCGGTACCGGGCTCTACCCATACGGGATATTTGGAACCAAGGCAACCAGGTCTTGACAACCCGCAATTGATTTGTGTTGATCGAATTGGATTTATGATTTCCGATGGCGGTGAATAAATGATGGCGGGCAGGACGGTTTGGACGCTTTCCGATCTCATGCAGATGAATGGGAACGAATTGTGGAATATCATGCAGCAGGGGTATCCACTTGTTCCGGAAGCTTTGGCAGGTCGTCAATATCTTGGTGTCGATTTAAGTTTGCCGGGTTGGGCTCGTAAGTTACTATGGCATACCTTCCGGAAAACATTCGTAGCCGACGCCGCCACCGGAGTTGTGCGTGGCTGGAACGTGCGGATGGAGCAACACGGCATCGAAGGGCCCCAAATACCGCGGCGTTCACGGAGCGGACAGCTTGTGACTTTTGGGCATTATCAGGTTTGTTCTGCGGCCAACATGACGTTTCCGAAACAGTGGCGAGGAGCATTTTACCTTGATTATCGGTACGCCGGCAATGGTCCGGTGGATCCTGCTCGCTGGACATGTACGCCGCTTGTCGCCGTCAATCCACCCGCAGATGGGCAGACTATCCACATCCAAGACGGGAACTCTCCGGCAGAGCGTGGGGATCGCCACCAAGAGTTGTTGTTGGGTTGGGAAGTGTTCCGGGTCGGATCAATTTACGTATACCCGCCCTTGTTTTGGGCTCTTCAGTACGATGGCCCTTTGGATTCAATCGTTTTGCCGCCACGTATCTCGACACCGCGGCAGCTTAAATAACCAACGGTGTGATGGGTTCAGCCATGTCGGATCAACTTCCACGTCATGTGTTGACAATCCTGGCGGTAAGCGACCTGCAGGCGGCGGCCGATTTTTATTCACGCAGCTTTCGGTGGCCGATTTCAGTAGAAACGCCTGTATATGTTGAGTTTTCTTTGCCGGACAACATGCGGTTGGGTTTGTACCAGCGGCATGGTTTTGCAAAAAATACCGGGGTCGTTCCAAACGAGGTGCCGGTCGGCAGCACATCGTCCACCGAGTTGTATTTCTACGTCGACGACGTGGTCGCGGTACTCCAAACCGTGACGGCGGCAGGAGCCCGCGTGTTAAGTTTACCTTTGATACGGCCTTGGGGTGATTTCGCGGCTTATGTTACCGATCCGGATGGAAACGTAGTGGTGTTGGCGTCTACGAGCTTGTGAACAAATAACCACGCGACCTAACTTACCAAACGAGACCAGGAACGGCTCAAAGCTTCGGCAGCTTGGTCGATTTGTTCCTCGGTGGTCATCCGTCCAACCGTGAACCGAACCGATCCGATTGCCTGTTCCTGCGGTATCCCCATGGCCAAAATCACCGAAGAAGCGGTCTCGGCTCCGTCATGGCATGCTGAACCCGTAGAAGCAGCTACCTCCGGAGTTGCGGCCAGCAATGACAGCCCAGAAACCATTGGAAAACGTAAGTTAAGTGTGTTCGGCAACCGCAAGTCGGGGTGTCCATTGAGTGCCAAGCCGGGTATGACGGCATTGAGCCGGTTCCACAATCGATTACGCAGTCTCAATAACCGCGGCTCAGTGTCAGTAAGATGAAGCCTGGCTTGTTCACATGCCTCACCGAGTCCAACAATCGAGGCCACATTCTCGGTTCCGGGTCGTAGACCCCGTTCGTGTCCCGCACCACGTAAAAAAGGCAGAATCGGTGTCCCACGTCGAACGTACAGTGCGCCGACCCCTTTGGGGGCGTACAATTTATGCCCGGCGACCGATAAAAGGTCTACACCGAGGTTGTCGACATGAACTGGGATTTTGCCAATGGATTGGGCTGCATCGGTATGCATAACCGCGCCCACTTCGTGTGCAAGTGCTGCAGCCTCGGAAATCGGTTGGAGGACCCCTGTTTCGTTGTTGGAGTGCATCAACGTGACCAGCGTGGTCGAGGAATCAATCGACTGTTTAAGTGACTCGATGGTGATTCGGCCAGTGGAATCCACCGGGGTACGGGATACCCGCATCCCTCGGTGTTGAAGCCAAGAGCACGGGTTGGAAGTGGCTGGATGTTCAATCACGCTGGTAACGATGTGTCCCGATGTTGCCTGTCGGTCCCGCCATGCTTCAGCCACACCACAAATCGAAAGGTTGTTGGCTTCGGTACCACCCGAGGTAAAAAAAATCTCGTCGGCCGAGCATCCCAACAGCCTAGCCACTTGTTCACGAGCATGCGCGACCGCCGATTTGGTCCGCGATCCATAAATATGGCTGCTGGAAGGGTTTCCGAAATGTTCCGACAAGTAGGGCAACATGGCGGCGACGACCTCCGGCAGAAGGGGAGTGGTCGCGTTGTAGTCAAGGTAGATGGGTGACATCGGTACCGTCATGAAATAATTCCTCCAGTCTGAAAAAAACTACTTTGCTGCAACCTCGACCACCAGGCCATCCCTCCAGGTTTTGTATTCGTCTCCATAATATAGATACGCTCGACTTGCGGGACCGGTGGTTTTACCCGGAATTGCGGCTTCGATCTGCAACAACAACGTAGTGATTTCATTCGGTTGAAACGCACGCCAATAAAGAACCACCTCTCGGCCCCGCACTTCATAAGCGGCTATTTTGTTGCTTTTGACAAGTTCCTTAAGTTGCTCGTGGCGTGGTTCCAGGTTTCCGGGAAGGCCGACAATGGCAACCGGCGTTGGGACCGTTTCGGAACGGCGGTTTTTTACCGTGACTTCCACTTCGTTTGTTTCTCCTTCCACCAACATAGTCTTGAGTAGCCGTACGTTCAAATCGACGGCACAGTCTGGGCTGGAGGAAGGGGTTAAGGTGTTGTACCCGATTGCGGCCGCTACCGGCAATTCTGAGCCCCCCGACATGACCAGTTCGATACGGTGTTTGCCGGCTTCGAGCATCTCTGCGATGTCGGCCAGAACCACCGCACCGTCGCTATCGGGTCCGAACGGCACGGGACCGCCCATCGAATAACCGTCGACTTTCACTTGGACCGTACCGGGGACACGTTCTTTGGAACGTTGGCGGTCATATTCCAAAATAGCCCGCAGCGCCAAAACCGTGGATTGTGTCGAGCCGTAACGACCGCCCTTACAGACCTCCGTCAACCACTGAATGGCTTTTTCGACCTCCATAACCTGTTCTTTGGACCGTAACCATGCAAGTGTGGCCAGCGCAGTTGTTTCAATTTGCAAAGATTCCCCTTCGCTTCCGACGACCGACATGGTGGCTCCCGTCACGTTTCCTTCTTTTGATTGCTGGCTGGCCAGTTTTTTTCGAAACGATTTTGCGGCGTCGTCCATGCCTGCAAGCGATGCAACATTAGCGGCCAATGCAGTAACATAAGAGTTGTTCGTGGTTTGGCCCGCGTCGACGACCCAGGCGATTTCTTCTTTTAGTTCCGAAGCCGGAACCTTGGCTTCCAGCATCGCCCAACAGATGTAGGAATTGGAAACGGATTCGTCTGCCAACCAGGTGTGCAACGCACGACGGGCGCGTACAAAACCACCTTTGCCGTCTCGGGTTGTCAGCATGAATTTACGCACCTCCTCCAACATCGTTGGATCGACGGGATAAACCGCCGCCATGTCTGAAAACTCCATCAAGCCGAAGGCAGACAATGCTTCGTGTCCTGGATCTTCGCCGAACCATTCATAACCACGATCTTTGGTTTGAAAGCCTTTGAGCCGCTTGTATCCGGCGTCGAGCAGGTCGCGGCTGCGTTGGATGGTGGAAGAGGGTACACCGGCGTGGGTAGTAAAGTAGGTTTGTGCCATAACCAGCGGATAAGTTGTGGAACTTGTTTGCTCAAAACACCCGTACGGTTCTTGGATCAACCGTTCCAATGCCTCCGTTAAATTAGCTAGCGGCGAAGCGTACAGGACCAGTTTGCTGGTCTGACTGCCCTTGACTACCGTTTTGGGTATTTCCACGTCGAATACAAACGGTTTCGCAGCAGACAACATACCGCCAAGGCCGTCCTCAACGGGAAATCCGCGTGGGACAATTTTCAGCGTTTTGGTAATCCGGTCGGCATAGGGTGTGGCTTTGGCATCGATGGTGATTGTTGTGTCGGAACCAGGGTCGGTGGCAGTGAGGTGGAGTAGGGTACGTGTCCGCTGGCCGGCCGCCAGGGTCACCGGATCAAGCTTGGTCGACTCCACACCTTTGGAAGGCGATATGTCCAACGATACCGACGAAAAGTCCGTAGAAGTTCCATTAACAAGAGCAATCGGGATCGAAATCGTATCTCCCTGGGTGATTTCCAGTGGCAATTTGGGTTCAACAAAAAACGGTTCGACTGATTCAATGTTGATTCGGGATGCCCCAAGTGCACCTCGGTTATCAAACGCATCCGCGTTGACGACAAAGCTTGTGACAGCGTCGCTGGTTCCGAACTCGACACGTGCGGTGCCGTCTTGTGTTGTTTGTATCCCGGCGTTCCAATACAACGTTTCGGCAAAGTCGACCCGGTTACCCGGTTGGCGTTCGTCCCGGACCCTATGGGCGAACTCCCGAACGGTGATCCATTCCCCGCCTTGATGGTGCCAGTCGTCGTCCATTTCTTCTTTTGCGTGCATCTTTGCCTTTTCCAGAAAATCCCCACGAGACAGGGCAGCTTGGACCCGTGGCTCCGCCGCGGGTTTGGCTACGCTGGATGCCCGTGGTTGTTCAGGAATGTCAACGATCACTTCTGCACGAGCCTCCTCCGGTTTGGGCAGATCGACCACGTCCGGCACTGGAACGGCACCGGCGACATCGACGGGAGCGGCGACCGGCGGAGGAGCCATCTCGACAGCGTCTTCGGCGACAGCAATACCAGCAGGAAATCCACCGCGAGCAACTCCTCCGCTGCTTGCGGGTACGGGTGGAAGAACGTGTGCCATAGCTCGACGGCCGCGGTCCCCGTTTTGTTGTACAAAAACGTCTGTATTGACCACGGCAAAGCGCCTCCATCCTTGCGTACCCAAAAGCAAGTCAAGAAAAGACCTTGCATTGGAGTTCCCAGCCTCGAAGTACACGTCAGGATCTTTTAACTCCACCACATCGGGTTCAAGAAATACCAGTGTTGGTAACTGTCCTACTCGGTCTCGTTTTTCAATCAACGACTGGATACTTTCGTCTGTAATCGAGAGCCCGATCACTGCCTGAACCGGCTTGCCGGATTCGTCGGTGACTTTCAAATCCAACGAAACCTGATCTCCAGGGATGGTCGACTGCTTGTTGGGCACGATCGCGATGGATAATCGTTGTTCCGGGTTACGAAATATCAAACGTTCGGCCACTGGTTTCCCTTCTGCTGTCCAGATTGTCACCGTCAACGTACCGCCAATATGTCGATCCGGTTTTAACTCGATCGTCGCAGGTATTCCGCCCTCCAACTGTACTGACTCTGAAGTTAATTCAATATCTCGCTTAGATAATATCGCGATATAGTTTCCGCCATTGGGGCTCGCGAGGGTTATCGTAATTGCCCCGTCAAACACCGCGACCCCATCTGGTGCGGAAATGGCAACTCCGTCGGACTGAACAACGGGTAATTTGAAGGGGGTTCGAATGCCGGAAGGTTGCTGTACAACGAGCGAATAGGATTCGCCTGGCCGTGGTGTAAACGAAGTCCGACCGCGGCCCTCATGTTCGGTGCGAATCCGGGCCGTCTCCACCCCGGCCGAGTCGACGATCATTCCAGAAATATCTGCGGGTTTGCCCCAAGGTGTACGCGCTTCGACGTAGACACCATTTGGAACGTTTGCGACCAGCTCGCCCCCTTCGGGATAGATGGACAATTCCAAGGTAGACAGGAGGATTGGCAGAGTCTTGGTGGCGGTCTCTACGACACCGCCGTCGGTGATCACCAATGAAACGGTCCCATCTCCTTTTTCTATTTCTGTTGGAAGTCCGAACTCAAAGGGTGCATCACCTGTGGATGTCACTTGGCTTTGCCCGCGAAATACCTCGATGCCGTCGATTCTGGCAAGAACTTGTACATTAGCGCCCGCAGGAATTCCCCCTTCGGATCGTTTTACGTTGAGGCTTCCTGATACGGTATCTCCTGGCCCATACCCTTCTCGCGCAAAAACAACGTCGGTTTTCAAACGCGGTGCGCGATACGCACGTACCTCAAAGTCGCGTTCAGCAGGTGGGTTCCCGTTCCACGGGAATTCCACACGGGCGGTATAAGGCCCACCTGGGGATCCTGCGGGCACATCCCAACGAACTCCGGCTGTGCTCATCGCGAAGTTGGTCACAAACTGGGCCAATATTTCCCCTTTGGGCCCTAAAACGGTGACACGTGGTGTCACTGTGCCGTCCGCGATAGGTCGGAAGGTCATTCCGTCCAAGGCAACAATACGAATAAAAACCGATTCGCCCTCGCGATAAACCATCTTGTCAGTGGTAATCCACGCGATCGGTCTTGTTTCAGTTTCGATATCTATTTTAGCTTTGCGCCATGATGGGCCGGCAAAAACAATTGCAGTCACTGTAATTGTGACAAATATGAGCAAAAATGCGCTTATTTTGACATTCATTGAGGGACCTCCGGCATGACCGCATTACAGGGCGGTTTCCTGGTTGTATGCCGGGGTGGTACGTTTGGAAAGTGTGGAGGATCTGAATTGTGACGCAATAATTAAAAAGCGCTGGCCAACTCTGTGGGTTCGTCGACGCGAATGGAATCAAACCCCGGCGGAGAAACCGGGGAACGAAACACAAAAAATGCAAAAAAGAATTTTTTGTGGAAGTGGCAGCGTCGAATCGGTGTTGACACAACGATAGTGGTAGGGCTACTATCCGCTCCGGCCCAACAAGAGCTTTTCGGCCCGTTTCATCACTATAGCGTTTGAAGCATCTAATTATGGACTGGTTTGCTGCTTGTTTTGGTTACAATGGCGAAATTCAGTGAAATTCGTACTCAATAAGGGCTGAGTGGCATCTTGCGCCACAAGAGTCGAGGGTTGAAATGGCGGGATTTGCTGCAATAGCATCGGTGGGGGCAAGCGTCACAAGGCTCTTGAACGCTCATTTTGTTGCTGAACAGCCGATTTCCGGCAAGAAAACAACAGCGGTGTTGGTTCGTACCGAAGACTTTGACAAAACCGGCCCAACGATTGTAGCACCTGCTCTTTCCATTTATCTCTATCGGGTTGACTACAACAAGACGATGCGTGCGTCCTGGTCAGCGGTTGGACACGCCGATGGTCGTGGTCATTTGGTGCTGGATTTGCACTATTTGCTTACTCCGTGGGCGGACAATGCGGAACACGAACATCGTATCTTAGGGAAAACGATGCAGTGTTTGGAGGCGACGCCGGTTTTGACGGGACCGCTTTTGATTGCGACCACCGAGTGGGCTGATAATGAGTCTGTACAACTTTGTATGGATGAAATCACCACCGAAGCATTGATGCGCACCTTTGATTCTCTGCCCTTGGACTATAAACTCAGCGTTCCATATGTCGCTCGCGTTGTTCGGATTGATACGAAGAAGATGGCCGACTATCCGCCGGTTGTCACAGTTGCGACAGGCACAACCACAACCGTTGAGGCCGATCCATGAACAGCTTTACGCCGAGCCGATATTCGGAATCAATACGAAAGGGTGCTCTGGGAGTTGAGTTGTGGGATCATCATCGGGCACAACGGTTACAACGTACTGTGGACGTGTCGGTTGACGGCCCGCCCCCTGTAGTTCCGAATTGGCTTGATGCGCAGTCCGGTGGTAAGACCCTGCCCAAAGATCTGCTTCCCCGCCTATACTCACGGCGTACCTACATGTACGCATTGTTCTACAAACAAGGGACAGTGATCGAAAACGCAGACATTCGTGTTTATGACGCGTCCCGGGAATTTGTTCCACGACGATTGCAATTTACCATTCCGTCGATCGCTGCAGCGGAGTTAAGCCAACCGTCGGCGCGTGTTACCGCCGTTGGCCTTTTTCCTTCCGCTGCATATTCGGTTCCTTCTGGGGCTACGGGATTACGGGGCAGGGTGGAGCGAGAAGGAAAACCTCTACGTTGGGCGCGTGTTGAGGCGCGAATTGGCGGTGGCGCGGGAACGGTTGTGGGACGTGCGCAGGGAGACGATCGTGGAGAGTTTTTGTTGATACTGGCGCCGCGAGCCGGCGGTGTTGGCGACTTGCCGGCGCTGCTCTCGGTGAATGTCACGGTATATGCAAGGCCTAAAGCAGCAACGCCTGCCGTGCCGGAGAATGATCCGTTGGGGGATATGGAAATCGAAGCGGTAAGCGGGGCCGCGGTTGCGTGGGGAGATGTAATTCCCGCAAGTTATACGTCAAAGGTAAGTCGGGTGGTGAAATTGGCGTTTGCGACGATTCGATCCGACGAACTTCCGTTTGTTTTTACTTGATGACGTACTAATTTAGTGCGTTTTGTTCAACAGGAGCCTCCATTCGGACTGGCCCCTTTGTTAAGTTAACCGGCACTTCGTGCCTTTTGTCATCAAACTGGAATAGGTGTGACGTTCGTCGGCTCCGACAACCGAGCTGCCGACGTGAACACCGAGATGAAGGAGCGGCTCATGCCCGAGTATCTTGCACCTGGCGTTTTTGTCGAAGAGGTCAGCTTCCGTTCCAAATCGATTGAAGGCGTCCCAACCAGCACAACGGGATTTGCAGGAATGGTGCGATTTGGACCTGTTCGGTACCCAAATGGCCCGAAGACCACGGAACCAAGACTGATCACTAGTTTCACCGAATTTGAGCGGGTTTACGGTGGTCTCGAACCGTTCTTTTTGAGCGGAACAGATCGAACGGCATATGTTGCCCATGCCGCCCGAGCTTTCTTTTTGAACGGTGGAAGACGGCTTTACATTTCACGGGTGTTTGCGCCGGATGATGCAAAGGCGACCGATGACGAAAAATACGGAATCGCTAAGTTGCAAGTTCCTGTGGGTACAACGGTCGCTGAATGGCGCTCGCGGTGGCCCGGTGCAATGGGCAACGTTTATATCAATACAACCGCGGTTCGCAGCAAAAACATCGCCTACAACGAGACCACCAACGGATTTGGGGTGCAGGCTCGCGGTGTGAGTGATGGAGCCGTAGTGGAGATCTTTGGGGCAGCCGACACGGTGTTGTCCGGCAGCACTCCTCTGGATATCAACAAGTTGTACATTGTGCGTGTTGACGCGAACGGAAAACAGTCGTTTATGAGCGGCAATCCGTTCAGTGCACGAACAATGGTGAATGGTGACATCATTCAGCTTGTGGAACTGCGGGCGACAGTCGGGGTGTCATCCGAGCGGGTAGACGTTTACGACCGACTGGGAGCGCATCCAAAACAGAAACGGTATATCGGGCGAATCCTACAACTGGACGATCCCGAAGACGAAAACGCCGCCGCGTGGCTCAAATGGGACTGGACCCAACCCGCCAGTGACGCCGACGTTACCAACGATTATCCAGCGCGACTTATGGTCGAGCTTACAAAAGCAACGACCGCAAAACGGCTCACCGGTGGGCATGACGGCGTCATGGTAACCGCCGTCGATCTTGCGGGTGAAGAAGCGGATCCCGACAATGCCGACAACAAAGCGACCGGGCTCGAAGCGCTTGGGGAAATCGATGACATTGCGATCGTGGCACTCCCGGACGCTGGGACGTACGAGACGGACGACGAAGCAGCCGCTGCAACCGATGCGCTGATTGCCCACGCCGAAAAACTCAAATACCGAATCGCGGTTGTTGATGGTCGCCAAGGGAGTTCGTTGTCGGAAATACGCGAATTTCGTGGGCGTTTTGATTCGACCCGAGCGGCTTTGTATCATCCATGGATCGAGATATTTGATCCGCTGGAGCGCCCGTCGCAAGGTGCGCCTCCCAAACGGCTGTTGTTACCCCCGTCCGGTTTTGTATGTGGTATTTATGCCCGAACAGACGTTGAACGTGGTGTGTATAAGGCACCGGCCAACGAAGTGATTCGTGGGTTAACCCGTTTTGAGGCAAATATCAACAAAGCCCGAAATGAGGTATTGAATCCGGAAGGTATCAATTCGCTGCGTTTCTTCGAAGGACGCGGTAGTCGTGTGTGGGGCGCGCGTACTATGTCGTCGGATCCCGAGTGGAAGTACGTCAACGTTCGGAGATTGTTTAACTTTATCGAGCATTCCATCGACAAAGGGACACAGTGGGCGGTGTTTGAACCCAATAACGATCGTTTGTGGGGAAATATCCGCCAGACAATTGAGGATTTTCTCCTAAACTTGTGGAAGGACGGGGCGCTGTTGGGCACGAAAGCGGACGAAGCATTTTTTGTTCGTTGTGATCGCACCACGATGACACAGTATGATCTGGACAATGGTCGGTTGATTTGTCTCGTTGGGCTTGCACCGACAAAGCCTGCGGAATTTGTGATCATTCGCGTTGGTCAGTGGACCGCGGACTCCAGTAAGTAAATAACCAGTACGTTCGCTTATTTTACCTTTTTGAACAGCGAACGCTGGTGGTTTACTGCAACGGTCATTTTCGAGGCCGAGGGGCTTGTTGGGCGCTGCGTGGCATGTTCCGCAGCGTTTGAAACCATAACTTTTTGATGCGTGGCGTGAAAAGACCACGATAAACATAGGGAGGATCGCATGGCGGTCTTTCGAGAGAATCCATACGGCGCTTTTAATTTTCTGGTGTCCTTGGGCGGTGACCAAGGGGATGGTTCTCCTGGTTCCATCATCGGCGGTTTCTCCGATTGCAGTGGGTTGGGTAACGAGGTCAACTACTCGGAGTACCGAAACGGCAATGAGGTCTTTAATACGCCGCGAAAGGTTCCAAACACGTTCAAAAATGACGATGTAACATTGAAGCGTGGGCTCGTTGGGGCAACGGACTTGTTCGCTTGGGTGAAAGGAGTTCGTGAGGGGGTTGCTGATCCCCGAACGGTATCCATTACCCTTTTGGACGAGTCGCGTAACGCGGTTGCGACGTGGACTTTGAGACGTGCTCAACCCAAAAAGTGGACCGGTCCTACACTTGCTGCAAAAGGCGGAGGTGAAGTGGCGATGGAGGAGCTGGTATTGGTCCATGAAGGGCTTGAGTACAAGTAGCTGGACCCGGACTGATTGTTCTCCGTGATTGCATTTATACACCAGAACTTGGTGTTGTGATCAAAGGGTCCGTCAAAAAATCGCTGCGCGTCCTGGCAACAAACGACTTTTGGCCGCCTTGGCTTCGAAAACCACCGCGTCGTGTTCTCGATACGACTCGGGTTTTTTAAAACCAATTCGACACAAAAATCGCGGCCCCAGGTCCAGGATGCGTACATTTTTTTTCACAACCTCAGAAGTTTTTCTTTGGTCCATTTCCTCCTTGAGGCTTGTCGCGCTGGTTTGTAGTGGACCCGGTCGGTGTTGAGTCGTAGGCAAAACGCCCCGTGTCCAGCTTGGCGAAGGAGTTGTCGTAGTGGGTGTGACCCCAGAAACAGGGCCGCCTGGATTGTATTTTGTCGCAGAGTCGCCGGCGATTCGTGCGGTGGGTGCTGTCCGGATGGACATTGCCGCTTTTGTTGGCGTAGCTCCGCGAGGGCCCGCACGTGTTCCGGTAGTCGAACCCGGCGCTGAGGTAGGTACGAAGCTGGTGGGGCTGTCGTGTGTCGATCCCGCTCGACCGCTTCTGCGCTCCGTTCCGGTTTTCGTAAATAGTTGGGCACAATATCAACAACTTTTCGGTGGATTTGAAGGCCCGGGTGCGCTGCCGTTTGCGGTGTGGAATTTTTTCGCTTCTGGTGGACAGGCGGCTTATGTTGTACGAATCGTGCATGATTACGGTGATCCCACACAGGATTTGGCAGGATTCGCGAGTGCTGACCTACCAGGAGTCGCCACATTGAGTGGGGACGCTGTTGGGTTCCGAGCACGAAACGAAGGCTCGTGGGGTAATAGCCTATCCGTTCAGTTGGAATTCCGCGTAGCCGAATTTGTGCCAAACACGCCGGGAGCTGGGTCGTTTTCGGTTTTTTCCGATGTCTATCTGCCTGTTGGAACTTTGATTCGTGCTACTGCCGCGGACGGGACTCAACAACTGCGGTTCGTAACGTTAACTTACCTAGAAGGGTTATCCTACAGTCCCGACGTTGTTCGTGTGATCACCCTGAATTCCCCGTTTGGTTTTATCCCCGTTACTTGGGAAATTGTGACTGCGGATGTGCGGATCGAAGACGGGGCCGGGCGTAGTGAACGATTTTCGGAAATGGGCTTCATGACGGGGCATCCTCGGTTTTTGGCCGATGTTCTTTGTGCGCAGTCCCAACTGGTTTGGCCGAAATCGGAGTGGGCAGCGTCGGAGTTGTTACCTGGTACCGCCGATTTACGCGACGTGTTTGTGACCGATGTGTTTGCCGGTGGTGCAGATCGTTACAAAGAGTTGAAACCAGCCGATTTTTTTGACGCAAACTGGGTACCCGGCAACGAGGAACCCGGAGCCGGAATCACGTGCTTAGCGCACTTGTCGGACTTGTCCTTGGTGTGTGCCCCCGACCTATATGTTCCCGAGCCCAAACCTCCGGCAGATGAAATAGTCGAAGATGCGACGTTTTGCGGAGCCGATTTTGCCCCTCACATTCCCAAACCCAAAACAGTGACACCGAAGCCTGTGCCGGAAGGCCTCGTTGGTCTCTACTTGTCTCCCGAGATTCCCGACGATTTGGCGGAAATTATCAGCCTTCAGACCCAGTTGGTGGACACGGTGGCTGCATGGCGGACGGCTATTGTGATGCTGGACGTTCCCCCCGGTTTGGATCCCGCCCGAATTGAAAAGTGGCGTCGCAACTTCCGATCAGAATTCTCTGCAGCGTATCACCCCTGGTTGCGTATGGCCCACCCCGAACGAAGCGATGAGTTGGTGACCATTCATCCGTCGGCAGTCGCCTGTGGAATCGTTGCCAGAACCGAAAAACGTTTTGGCGTTCAACATGGTCCATCCAATGAACTCGTCGTAGGAGCCGTTGGAACAACCATGCCGTTAACGGAGTCGTTGCATGGGCGGCTACACCGACAGGCAATTAATTGTTATGTACAGGACCCTGCAGGAATTCGTTTAACAGGTGCCCGCACGTTGTCGTTGGGGTCGGCTTATCGCCAACTGAGTGTACGGCGTCTTGTGACCATGATCATTCGTGCCCTGGACCGCCAATTACAATGGACCGTGTTTGAGCCCAACGATGGCCGGTTGCAAAGTGCGGTGAAAACGGCAATCGCCGCCTTTTTGCGGTCTTTATACCGAGCCAATGCGTTTGTCGGTGCGACTGAAGAGGAAGCGTTTTTTGTCCGGTGTGACAAAGAACTCAATATTCGCAGTGTGGTCGATGAGGGACGAATGTTGGCGGAAGTGGGGATCGCTCCTGCAGAACCGCTTGAATTTATTGTGGTACGGATCGCGAGAGACCCAGATGGTCGGTTGCAGGTGGAGGCGTAGTCATGGCCGAAAACCTTGTACGCACATTTCGGTTTCAGGTCACGTTGGTGCGCAGCGCACAACTTGAAGCAGGTAGTGTTCAGCCAGCGACTGTGGCGCAGGGCGGTGCAAAATTAGGCACCGGTGGATTTCAGGAGGTGACAGGACTGCAGATCGAACATGACATTCAGGAATATCAGGAAGGTGGTCGGAATGATTCGGTAATCCGGAGACCTGGGCGCGCGAAATATGCAAATATTGTGTTGAAGCGCGGAATTTTTTTCACAGATGATGGCACCGCCAATCGTGATCTGTGGGTTTGGATTCAAGATGTTGTTGCTGGAAAACGTCCACTTCCTCGATATGACGGCATTGTGGAGGTGTATTCCCATTCGTATGAGTTGGTCGCCAAGTGGGAATTTTACCGGGGTTTGCCGGCACAATTGAAAGGTCCCGAATTGAACGCCAAGACGGGGGACGTCGCAGTAGAGGAGTTACACATCGCCCACGAAGGGCTTAAGTTTGTTGCAATATGAGAGGGTCAGCGGAAATAGATAAACGGTTCCGGCTCGGCCGTTTTGGGTCGTCTCGGTCGGCCCGATACCTGCGGTATAGGTCCAATATTACCTCGGTTTCGCAACTGTCTGATCCTGCACAAAGCCGGCTCAACGAGACCCGTTTCCGGCTTGAAGCTGACCCGCTCTGGGTTCTCTTAGAGGGTGTTTGGGAAAAAAATAAGCTACGCGAGCCATTGGCCTACTGCGTCGGTCCTGCCTCGGTCGGCCCATCCTCAGCGTACCTTCGGGTA
>JABWCM010000402.1 GCA_013360285.1 Myxococcales bacterium | reverse complement strand
AGGCAATATCGAGTATATGCCGCAAGGAGGGAATTGGCCAAGGCAGCCTAAATTAGCCAATCAGGGCTCACTTATCTATTTCCGCTGACCCTCTCAGATTATCCCTCCCGGGTGACGGACCCGACGCCGATGATGTGGTTGACGCGACTTCGGTGTGCGTGTATACAACGGCCCGCCGCTTCTGGCGGAGGAAGTAAGTCGTCGGTATTGATAGGACACCTATCCGCATGGCACGTCGACCGGCATTGATTGCGCCTTCTATATTAGCATGCGATTTCGCTAGATTAGCGGATGAAACCGCACGCGCGAAACACGCGGGCGCGGACTGGCTGCATGTTGACGTAATGGATGGACATTTTGTGCCTAACTTAACGATTGGTTTGCCTGTCGTTGAATGCCTGCGGTCGGTAACCACGTTGCCGTTGGATACTCACTTAATGATTTCCGACGCGGAACGGTACGCAGAAAGATTTGTTGCCGCCGGAAGTGACCGAATTTCGGTGCATGTGGAAGCATGTCCCCATTTACATCGTACGCTCCAGGTAATTCGCGATGCCGGAGCGAAAGCAGGAGTGGCGTTAAACCCCATTACTCCTGCTTTGTTGATTGAGTCGGCGTTGCCGTACCTCGATCACGTTCTTGTGATGACGGTAAACCCAGGGTTTGGCGGACAGAAGTTTATTCCGTCGGCATTGGAAACCGTACGTACAATTCGGCGGTGGGTCATTCAGCGGGGGCTCGACATCGATATTGAAGTTGACGGTGGTATTAATGCGGATACCATTGGGGCTGCCCGTGAGGCCGGAGCCAACGTATTTGTTGCTGGTTCGGCGGTTTTTGGGGCCAACGACGTCAAACACGCAATAAATACGCTGCGTGATAGGATCGTGCACGCAGATAGTGAGCAACAGGAGTGTTCTTAATACAATCGGGGCGTAGCGCAGCCTGGTAGCGCGCTTGGTTCGGGACCAAGAGGCCGCTGGTTCAAATCCAGTCGCCCCGACCACAAATTTCGACAATTCACGCCGGAATCGTCTACTGACGACTCGCACTGGGGTTATAAGCTCATTTTCTTCGGGGCGTAGCGCAGCCTGGTAGCGCGCTTGGTTCGGGACCAAGAGGCCGCTGGTTCAAATCCAGTCGCCCCGACCACAATCCATGCCAACAATGATGACTGAACGATTCGTGGCGGTCAGCGGCAATAGAGGCGCAGTCCCATGTGGCTGGTGTTTTTTGATGAATTCCGCGACCAGGCCGCCTTTGGCAGCGTCGTGTAATCCAAAATCTGCTCCATGTTCTCGATATCACTTCGTATCAATGTCTTCACAAATTCTGTCCAACGGACTTGAGCACGCCTAATACACTTCATAGACAACGGATACCGGCTGCGGTAGTGATGGAAATACCGCGCCTCGGTGGGTGCGGGGGAACACAGATCGATTTTCAGGAGTTTCCAATGGCCCTTCGTAATTTACTAGTCAGTGTATTGCCGCTTTCGTATAAGGTGCGGCATACGGTCGTTGGCATGTTGTTATTGGCGTTTTCAGCGGTCGGAACGGCTTGCGGGCCTGGACCGGATGGAAACTCCGGCCCCGATGCACATCGAAACGAGGCGATTCCGGTCGAACCCGACAAATGGATTGCCGGCGAAATTTCGACTGAATTGGGTGATAAAACCGATTGGATGTCTTTTACGGTGGAAAATCCGACCGATATCGTCGTGACGGTGGTATTTGAATCCGAAGAAGTCGAAGCGGAAGTTGGACTTTATGATCGGTACGGAATGCCGGTATCCATTGATCAAAAACGACAAAGTGACAACCCACGTCTTCTGGTTCGTGGTTCTGTACCGGTGGGATTAAACTTTGTGAAAGTGTCAGCGGTGGGTCCCAAAGACCAGTCCGGTTACACGATTCAGGTTGCACTGGGGCAAGCCAGTATCAAACCCGCGAGGCCATTCTGACCGGTCGGGTTGGGTACACCGCATGGGTTGGGCTCGTTTCTGTGGTTGCGACCGAGCGATACAAGTGCGATAGTTTGACACGTGCTGAAAACGGGCGGCTGCAAAAAACTTGCGCCGTAGCGGCGATATGACCCTAACACCACCATTCACCTAACCGAGGACGTTATTCGATGTTGCCCCCGACGTTGCCTGCTGCCGCGCGTAGTCGCCTTTCGCTGACCTCGTTTGGTGTCACCGACGTGGGCAGAAAACGTGAACACAACGAAGATGCCTTTAAAATCGCCGAAGAATATGAACTTTTTGTTCTTGCCGACGGTATGGGTGGTCATGCATCGGGTGAAGTTGCGAGTAATTTAACGGTCAATCACGTCACGGACTTTTTTACGCGCGTTTGTCGTGCTCCAGATTTTGTTTGGCCTTATCCGACGCCTGGACTGCGGACATTTGAAGAGCGAGCCGTATCGAATTCGATTCAGTTTGCAAATGATCGTGTATTTGTCGAATCGATGAAAGATCGTCGGTACGACGGAATGGGAACAACGATCTGCGTTTTGGCGGGCGCTGGTGAGCATCTTGTGCTGGGCCACGTCGGAGACAGCAGAATCTATCGTTTTCGCGCAGGGAAACTCGAACAACTCACCGAAGATCATTCCTTAATTAACCTGTACCGGCGCACACGTAACGTATCTGAAGAAGAACTTCAGGCATTTGGCAAAAAAAATGTCATCGTGCGAGCGGTCGGGTTGAAAGATTACGTTGAGCCAGACCTACAGGTGGTTGATCGGGTTCCCGGTGATATTTTCCTGATGTGTTCTGACGGCTTAAGTGAGATGGTCGACGACTGGATCATCCGCGAAGTAATCATGGGAGATCGTGACAACCTTGAAGAAATCGGAAAAACTCTAGTTCGACTCGCAAATCAGAATGGGGGAAAAGACAATATTACCGTGGTGCTGGTTCGGGTGCTT
>JABWCM010000401.1 GCA_013360285.1 Myxococcales bacterium | reverse complement strand
TGATACTCAAAATCGGCTATCTTACCGACATGAACCCTACACTCACTTACCTGGACAACAGCGCAACAACCCAAATTGATCCGGGTGTGGTGCAGGTCATGCTTCCTTATCTTACAAACGGTTGCGGCAATCCTTCGTCGGAACACCGGCTTGGCGTCGCCGCGCGCGAAGTGTTGGATGCCGCACGGCGTAGTGTCGCCCAAGCCGTCGGGTGTTCGGCACCGGAGGTGGTATTTACGAGCGGGGCCACGGAAGCCAACGCATTGGCGATTCGAGGAACCACGGTGTCTTCGAAGCGACGTCACATCGTCATGAGCGCCATCGAACACTCTTCGGCCCTCGGACACAGCTCATGGGCTGAGCAACAGGGTTTCGAGGTTTCGATTGTACTCCCTAATCCATCTGGACACATCGACCCCGAATCGATAGGTGCTTTGATACGTCCGGAAACAGCACTGGTTTGTGTGCAACACGCCAACAACGAGATCGGAACCATTCAACCCATCGAAGAAATCGGTCAAACCATCAAACAACGTAATGAAAAGACGTTGTTTCTGGTGGATGCAGTCCAGTCGTTTACCAAAGTTCCGCTGGACATCCGGAAAGCACGAATCGATTTTCTCAGCATAAGCAGCCACAAAATCCACGGCCCCAAGGGGGTGGGAGCGCTTTTTATCCGCCGCGGTCTGAAACCTCAGCCATTGTTTGCCGGCGGGTCTCAGGAAAATCGATTCCGGCCCGGCACCGAAAATGTTCCGGCCATTGCAGGATTCGGTGCGGCGGTAAAAATCGCGATGGAAAAACTGGCTACGACATCCATTCAAACCGCAGCCTTACGCGATCGCTTGATTCAATGGGTTCGTGAAGAAATTCCCGATGTTTCCGAAAATGGCGTCCCTGGACCCCGCCTTCCCCACCATGCCAGCATCAATTTTCATGGGGCACGGGCGGAAACGTTGGTCCACCTACTGGAAGCCGACGGCGTGATTGTGTCGTCGGGCGCCGCATGCCATGCCTCGTCGCCACGACCCACCCATGTGCTGCGGGCGCTGGGTATCACACGCGACGAGGGTACACTGCGATTTTCGTTATCTCGATTTTCAACACAGACCGACTTGGACACGGTCATACAGGCGCTAAAAAAAGCCGTCACAATTGCTCGGTCCTTTCGTTAACTTAAAAAAACCAGAGCCCATGACACCGAAACCCAACGCAATGCTTTGCCGATATGGTGAAGTTTTTCTAAAAAAAGGACGTAAACTTCATTTTGTTGAAGAAGTTCGCAAAAATGTGGCCTCTTGTCTGCGAATGTTTCACAATATCAGTGTGACAGCACCCTACGGACGAATCGTTGTGCTCAACGGGGACGGCTATCTGCCGAACCTCCCGGCATTTGCCGAAAATCAACCGGCCGTGGAAGAGGCTATCCGCCGGGTCTTTGGTATTGAGAATTTCAGCCCGGCGATTTTATGTACACGAGACTTTGGATCGATTCGAGATGCCGCAATTGCCCTGGTAGATGAGCGGCGTAGGTCAACACGTCTACCGTTATCATTTAAGGCCGAAACCAACCGGGTCGACAAAACGTTCCCCGTCCGTTCCCGCCAGCTCAATGCCGACATTGGCGCAGCGATTCTGCAGCATGCACCGGATATGTCCGTCAACGTACATCATCCCGATTTGTTGATCGAGGTGGAAATTCGCCCGGAATTTGTCCTTGTAAGCGCCGGACGAATCGAAGGTGCACATGGGCTTCCCGCCGGTACCAGCGGCAGAGGCCTGCTGCTCTTATCTGGGGGAATCGATTCGCCGGTTGCCGGCTGGTTGGCCATCAAGAGGGGTGTTGCGGTCGAAGCACTATACTTTCACTCCTTTCCATTCACCGGGGATCAGGCGCGGCGCAAAGTCATCGAACTTGGCCGGGCACTGGCAAAATGGCAAAGTCCGTTTCTATTGCACATCGTACAGTTCGCGGAATATCAGAAGTTTTGCCGCGACAAATTGCGTGGTAAGTTACTGGTGCTCGCCTACCGTCGGCAAATGTTGCGGGTTGCCGAGGCACTTGCCAAACGTCGGGGACTTACCGCGTTGATAACCGGCGAAAGCATCGGGCAAGTTGCGAGCCAGACCCTGGAAAACATGGCGACAATCGAATCCGCAGCCACGCTGCCGGTGCTCCGACCGGTTTGTTCGTACGACAAAATGGAAACCGTCGTTTTGGCAAATCGGATCGGAACCTATGACATTTCGATCCAGCCATACGATGACTGCTGCTCGCTGTTTGTGCCGGAGCACCCGGAACTACACGGTCGTACACAACGAATGGAATGGCTCGAATCGACTATGGAGGTCGATAAACACGTCGACTTGATTCTGGATACGCTTGAGACCCTGCCATTGACGTCCCGGTGATTCCGCACTGCGCTGTCACAATCCGCCCGAGACTGTCACGTGACATGTTACGTGACAGTGCGTCACAAACCTGACCAACATGTCACGTTTTTTTGTCACACTCCGATTAGTTCGGAAATAAAAATCTCCCGGAATCGCGCCAATACTAGCTCGAAAGGAGTTGGCACACCACGTGCAAAGAAAAGAATTGCGCACCTCATCACACCCGACGGGCCAGGGTGGTGTTCGGGTTGATCCACTGCCGTGATCGAGGAGCGAAGGGGTCGGGGGCCGGTTGTGTCCGCCAAGCCGGTCTTCGATCCCGCCTTCTTACCCTACCCCACGTCCCACCGTTCAAAACTCACCATAAATCCCTTGCAAATCCGGAGTGGTCCGGCCTCGCCCCCATCCCTCGACCCCTTCGCAACGCGCACGGCAGATGACAGAGAGTTTGTGAGTCAGCTATAGAACATGGAGTAGAAATGAGGCTGGGGATGCCTCAAAATTGGTTTGCGCTGCATGTGGCAGCGTAGACATTTACCAATG
>JABWCM010000165.1 GCA_013360285.1 Myxococcales bacterium | reverse complement strand
CCGCAAAAATCCCTGCGCCATATTCCCGATATGACTCAGGATTTTTCCGGACGATCCGGCTCAAATTCGGATGGCCAAAAATTCCCCTAAAAAACACCAGCCACCTAGTGAGAAAATGTGGTCAAGCAGAATTCACGGCAAAGTTACGAACCGTGATCGCAAGTAATATACTGGACAACAGAACAGGCACTTCCTCACAAAAAAACACTTTGTTTTCTTGCAGTTAGTACACCAACGCAGTATGTTCAACGTGTCGTTCGAGCTGGCTGTAGGCATGGAACGACGCGTATGACCCCCATGATAACACGCACAATCAAAAACGGACTAATCGCGATCATGACTCTCGCTGCGCTCGGTGGGATGGCAGCTTCCGTAATCATCGGTGATGATGCAGACAGAGCCCGCAGCATTGAAGCTGAGATTGCTCGTCTGCGAGCCGAAAATCGCGAATTAATGGCTCAGAACGAAGCGCTATCCATCAAAATCAATGCAATTCATACAGACCCACGTATTGTTGAGCAAATCGCCCGAGAAGAGCTTGGCATGATTCGCGGCGACGAAACGCTGTATCTTTTTGACGATCATCGATAATCCGCACGCACATATGAACACCGTAGCAACCAATGTCAGACGGTCAGCGGAAATGAGCAGGTTAGGCCGTGGCACAGCCGTTGTGAAATGACACAATGTATTGCCGTCCGATTGACTTGAACCGCACAACGATTGCGATTGTTGGCAGCACCGCTGCCTGATCTACTTTTCGGGGCGACATTCCTCAAAGAAATGCGGGGCATGCTCGTGTAACAGCGCTTCAAGCGCAGCAAGAGCACGTTGGTGTCGCCGGCAGGTCCAAGACCTAGAAACGCCATTGAGTTTGCCAATCTCCTGTAAAGTCATGTCCGAAAAAAAGCTCTGTTGCAGCAAAATACGATCCTCTTGCGATAACATTGAAAGAACTCTGTGTAAGATAGTGTCGCGTCGACAACGGTCTACAATATCCTCGGGATTTCCATAAACATCCCGTATCCCCTCACCGGAAACACGAGACGACGACTCCACAGACGATTCATTACCCGTACAGGGAAGATAGCCGAGCTTGAGGGAATAAAATGCTGTGCGATATTTCCAATTCGACTCAACCCCCCCGGCATCACCCTGAAGCTGCAGCAATCTGTTCTTCTTATAAAAGGCGTGTGCGATTCGTCTCTTGTGTGACCAATGCCGAACTCCGTCCAACATTGCTCCATATACACGCCGGTAAGCAAAGGCCAGAAGCGGAACGCGGTTTGCATTGTGCCGGCGTTGGCTTTCAAGGTATCCAACCACACCAAATGAGATGAGATCCGACTCGGGAACCTCCCGCCCATGTTTCCAACGAATGTGGCGAGCGATACTGCGGATCATCTCCATAGCGGCTGGGTCGAGGACTTGGTGGTCGTTTTTTTCTTGCTTGGGAATCATCGTAGCCTCCATCAGTGAAGAGTCGCCTGCCTATTACGCAACAACCCTGCCAACTTTGGCTGCACGAGTAACATATTGTTTCTAAACGAACTTTTTGCTAACGACCCGGTCAAGAAAACCAGAGTATGAGAAATTCCAGACCCCACCACTCAGGCGACATGAATACAAAATATCAAATAATTTTAACATGATACCATCAATCGACTCCGAAGTCCCCAGCGGTGTTGCCAACTGACCACGAAGAACCTATCGCAGCCGTCACGGTCAACGAGGGTCAGCTTCAAGCCGGGAGTGTCCCTGATCGAGCCGATTTTGACTCCGGTCGTCCTGGGTCGGACACGGGAATATCTAGAACATTCCGCACGACCGGGACTAGACAAGCCGACCCAAAGCGGCCGATCCTGGGTCAGTCATCAATTTTCGCTCAGAAGGGACAACATACATGAGCAGTTTCCAGAACCGACCACTTGGGGGATAGTGCCTTGATGAACCTTACCGTTTTGAGGTATGTACCGCCCATGAAGGACTGTACGAAAATTCCAATAGCGATTGTCTGTTTTGGCTGGTATCTCGCGGGTATATTTGGGTGTGACAGCGACACTCACTACGTCGGCAGTCGTGGACAACCGTGCGAAACACCAAACGACTGCGCTGCGCCAACCGAGTGTCAACTGGTTTCTGCTTACCCGTGGCCGATTTGCACTGGATTACGCCAAGCCGGCGAAGCATGTTCAGTACACGCCGAATGTATGTACCTGAGACAAGATAACCTTCCTCTAAGCTGCATCGGCAACATTTGTGCCTACCCGAATGAGTGATTCGATCCCTGTCAGCAGGACGTGGAGAAATATTCATATTTCTTCAGGCACAATACGTGAATTTAACATAACAGAGAGGTAATTTAATGAATCGGCCAATGTTTCTGGTCACCAATGACGATGGCATTGAGTCACCAGGTATTCAATTGCTTGAAGCGGCCGCATCATTATTCGGCGATGTTCTCACCGTTGCCCCAAAGTCAGAAATGAGTGCCGTGGGACAATCTATTACGCTTCACGCGCCGTTGAGAATGCAAAAATACAGCGATAGTCGATTTGCGGTGGTTACGGGAACCCCAACCGATTGCATTTATTTGGCAACCAATCACCTGGTAGCCAAGCAACCGTCGATGGTTTTGAGCGGAATCAATCACGGCGCGAATCTGGGCTACGACGTCGTTTATTCTGGTACGGTCGCGGGCGCACGCCAAGCTGCACTGCAGAAGATTCCAGCAATCGCCTTTTCCTATGCCGGAGGTGTAACCCCCCCCACCGATGACATTCTTCCTTATGTTATAGAGATCATAAGACAAACGTTAACCCAGCGGTTTCCTCGCGAGGTGTTCCTAAACGTCAACATTCCGTCCACTAAGATCGGACCTGTCGCTGGTTACAAGGTGACTCGGCTTGGGCACCGTATATTTTCAACAACCGTAGAAAGCCGAATTGACCCTAGGGGTTCAGAGTACGTTTGGATTGCGGGACGCCGTTCCGGCGACGACGACTTTCCAGACAGCGACTCAACCGCAATTCAGCAGGGATTTGTCTCAGTAACTCCGATTCAATTGGATACAACGGCGCACAGCCTGATTCCTACCCTTACAGATTGGAAAATTTTTTCCGAACCGGCTGAATCAAAGACCGACCAATAGCCACGGAGTCTGTCAGCAGAAATAGGGACGTGAACCTAGTTATGCTAATTTATCGCTGGGTTGGAAGAGACTGAACAGAAGCAATGCCGGAGATATACCACATAGGCGAGCATAGCCTCACCGTTTAAACTAGCCGCCCAAACCCAACGTATCCAATTCCATTGCCCCCTGGGAGACCCAAAACAGAGGAATATTAAAAACTTACTCGTACACAACCAAAGATGTAACCGGATGTTGCTCTCCGAGCCGCTGCCTTCCGTTCAGAAACGCCAACTCAACCACAACAGCCGTTCCCACAATATGGGCGTTCAAACGCTCAAACAATCGAATGGTCGCAGCCACCGTTCCGCCGGTAGCCAACAAATCGTCCACAATCAGCACTCGTTCTCCCGGCGAGACCGAGTCCACGTGAACCTCGATAGAATCGCTACCATATTCGAGATCGTAGGTTTGTCGATGAGTTGTCCACGGCAGCTTGTTGGGCTTACGAACAACAATGAGGCCTACACCTAGTTTGTAGGCCAACGCGGCCCCGAATAAGAACCCACGGGACTCAATCGCAGCAATATGATCGATGGCGTGGACCTGTAGACGGCTCGCCAATTCGTCAATTGTCGCTCGAAATGCAACAGAATCCTGCAGAATCGGCGTTATGTCCTTAAAAATAATTCCTGGTTTAGGAAAATCCGCAACGTCGCGAATCTTTGCTCTAATTAGTTCCACAGACGACTCCTCACTAAATGAACACCGAGTTGGTCCACCAGTACTTTTGGGAAACATCTCGGCACATGCGCAGATTGCATTAACTCCGCATCACTGGCTGCTGTACGCTACCTCGACACGGCCTTAGTACATATCGGCCCTCAATTTAATTCAAAACGGCTTTCTTCAAGCCAACCCGGATTTCTCACAAGCATGAGGCTACGAGCACCAATCCGCGAGCATCTTCGGGTTTGGTAGACCTTTTTGTCCCCAACACGGCGCGCCATGCCCGCGCGCAAAAAACACCCGCCATCCCCGAATATGCTTGCGCCTTAGAACTCTCGCCCGCACGCTCGTGATAAATCCGGGCTAACGCGCCCACTATCTAACCGAAAAAGCTAGGATACTTCTGCTCCTGGATCCATATACCGTTCTGGCGTAATCAATGCCAATTCACCGGATGAATCTGCCGCAGCCAAGACCATTCCTCGGCTTTCGAGACCAAAGATCTTACGGGCCTGAAGGTTTGTCAAAACCACGACCCGCCGCCCCACAAGCATCTCCGGATCGTAGTACTTAGCGATTCCAGATACGATTTGTCGCTTTTCCTCTCCGATATCAATTACAAGGCGGAGCAGTTTGTCCGATTTGGGTACTGTCTCTGCTTCCATGATTTCCCCCACAACCATCTTGAGCTTTGCAAAATCATCAAACGTTATCTCATTTTCTGTCGACATGTTTTTCTCCGGACTCGGGGAAGGCCGCAAAGGTGACTCGTGAACAACTTCCTTGGGAAAATCGGACGCGCCGGCAACCCAGTCGTGGCGTGGAAATAGCGACTGAGTAACCTGAACAGGACAACCAGATTCCAAATCACCGAAATTGAGCGTAGACAACCTTGGAACGCCGGCATCCCATCCGATATCAACCAAAATCTGTTCTGCTTTACGGGGGATTACGGGCCAAAGCGATGTAGCAACAAATCGCAAACCCTCAAGAACATTGTACAGTACGGCTCCAGCTCGCTGGGGATTTTCTTTCACGAGCGAAAACGGGCGCGTATCATTTACGTATTTGTTGAGCCGTCGGACAACCGTCATTACATCTTCAACCGCAGCGTTGATCTTCCACGCGCGTACCTTGTCCCCGACCGTTGTCGGGAGCGAACGCACCATATCCAAGGTTTCAACATCCTCCGCAGTTTCATCGCCACGTGCCGGAACAACCGACGAGAATGGCTCCTTTTTTAGCAGTTTGGTCACCCTAGAGAGCAAATTTCCCAGATCATTTGCCAAATCCGAATTATTCCGATTTACGAGCGCTTCTTCGCTAAAATTTGCGTCAAGCCCAAGCGTCATTTCCTTCATCAGAAAATACCGCAAAACGTCGATCCCGTACTTGTCCCGCAAACTCAACGGGCTAACCACATTTCCCAGGCTCTTCGACATTTTTGTTTCGTCGATTAGCCACCAGCCGTGGGCAACAAAATGTTTGGGCAATGGCAGCTCAAGGGCCATCAGAAATGTGTTCCAATAAACACAATGAGTTGTGAGAATGTCTTTCCCAAGCAAATGAACTGTTGCCGGCCACCACTGATCAAAACGGGCGTTGTCCGCGTACAAGCCCACACCTGTAGCGTAATTTAACAAGGCATCGAACCAAACATAAGTCACATAATTTGAATCAAATGGAATCTCAATTCCCCACGACAATCGTTCTTTTGGGCGGGATATACACAAATCTTGCAGCGGTCGAGCCAAAAAACCCAAAACTTCGTTTTTGCGGCTTTCTGGTACGATAAACTCCGGATGCGACTCGATCCAGGCCAGCAGTCGCTCCTGATATTTGCTCATCCGAAACCAATAGTTTTTTTCGTTGAGGTAAACTACTTCGGCCCCTGACTCCGGACACCGACCATTCACTAATTCGTTTTCGGTCCAAAACCGTTCCACGGAAGGCGAATACCACCCCTCATATTCACGCTCATAAATGTCACCCTTGTCGTACAAACAGGAAAGCGCCTTTTGTACAACGTTCCAGTGACGCGGTTCGGTGGTGCGAATGAAGTCGTCGTTGCTTACCTGAAGTTGCGGCCACAAATCGCGAAAATGGCGCTGCATGTCGTCGCAATGTTCGATTGGCGTCATTCCCCGCTTCTTTGCCGCATCCTGAACTTTTTGTCCGTGTTCATCAACGCCGGTCAAAAACCAAGTCTCGGCCCCGAGCATGTCGTAGTAACGCCGAATTACATCGGCCAAAATGGTTGTATAAGCATGCCCAAGGTGTGGACGATCGTTCACGTAATATATAGGTGTGGTAATATAGAGACGATTCATCAAACTCCGCTCCAGTGCCGGCAAGTCGTAAATGGGCGCAGCATAGTGCGCGGCTAACGCAGTTAACTTTTTAACCCGAACCTCTCACTAGGATTCGCACCGATACCATCAAACTGCTCGCGAATCGATGGCGCGCGGACTGCAGCGGCGCGGGACGGGCTTGCAGCCCGGCGAGCACGGTTACGGACACACGACCCCGATGCGCGCACGGTGTCACGATGCACTGCCGAAGACCGGTAAGAAATTTGGACGCGGAGGGTGTGGCGTTAAGTGAGGACTTCCATGCCCTGGCTGCCTTTGACCATCTTGCTCGTAAAAACTCTGAGTCATATCGGAATCATAACACAGGGATCTTGCGGGCGAGACGGCCAAAGCATGAAAATCATCATTTAACACCACACACGTAAATCACACGCATTTCCGCTATGCCCTTCGCTGTTCGGCCGGTCCAATGTACAAACCAGCTCATCAGCAAGATACGCAGCAGCGGCCAGTGCAACGGATATCAAGTCAACCGCAGGAAATCCGTGCAACCTACCTACACCGAACGATGAACTCTCGCAACCGTTAGACGGCGTACACAAACAAATCGGCATGAGGTTTTCGTTTCGTAAGCGTAGGCTTGACCAGTCAATTCCAACATGCTAGATGGACTACGCTTTTCGGCACAGCCGATGCCCCCGTAGCTCAGATGGACAGAGCTGGGGATTCCTAATCCCTGTAAGTCGCAGGTTCGACTCCTGTCGGGGGTACTCAACCTGGTGACAAAAATCAGAAAGCGGAATACAGGTTGTTCCGGTTGGTGACCGCCGAGCGCCAATAGGCTTATTTCGGCGAAAAATTGCACACCCAGGTAGATTCAGTTGCGTGAAGTCTGATACGATTAATCGAATCAGATTGCTTTTATCCTCTGGCTAAATAAATACACGGCATTGCGCCCACAGCGAACGCGGTACACAACGATGAATAGATCGGAGCTTGTCGAAGCCATTGCACTCAAGTCAACTCTAGCCCGTAAACAGGCCGAAATCGTCGTGAACACAGTATTTGAGTCCATGTTCGACGCACTGGTGCGGGACGAGCGAATCGAAATACGCGGTTTTGGTAGTTTTACGAATCGCCACTACGAGTCTTATACGGGTCGTAACCCCAAAACTGGCACAGCCGTTGAAGTGCCGTCAAAACGCCTTCCTTTTTTTAAGGTGGGAAAAGATCTCAGGGACCGAGTTAACTGTGAAAGCGGAGATGACAAGGAGTAACATCATCCATCTTGACACCGATTTGAAGTTAGATGAGTTGGTGCACACTTAACGCAGCTTCCTAACCACCCTTCGCCCTCACAAGCTGATTGACCCATACCTTCGGTTGGGTTGTCGTTGCTTTGCTTGATAAGTTTGTATACCTAAGAGGGTGTTTTGGTAGAACGGGAGTTGTTATCTAAACAGCCTCTAAATGCGACCAGGATTTGCGAGCGTTTAGACCGCCTCGCTGCGGTCACAGACGAATAGTCACTGCCAAATCAGTCCACACGGATGGGCAGTGAGCCGACTTATCAACTCGGCCACAACAACGTGTTGTCGTGGAATCGGACACGGGCTCCAACCGGCTTGGTCAATAATTACTAAAGATGTGATCCGGCGAAACACCAAGTGCCTCCGCCAGGTCCATTGTCTCTTGCGTCATAGAATAGCCGCCACACACCAATACGTACGTTTCCCTACCAAGACCGAGAACCTGCCCAAGGTGCCGTTGCACGTATCCGACACCCTCCGACCAATCCTTAGCCGGAAGTTGACTGACCGTCCGTAACGTCAGAATACGATTTTCTCTCCACACCTCTATTTCAGACGAAAATGCAAAGTCTTGCGCGTTTCGTGCACCATAAAGTAGCGTCACCGACTGATACCGATGCCTGTGTATCATTATTGTTTGAACTACAGCGCGCATGGGTGCGATTCCAGTTCCCGAGGCGACGAGCACAACGGACCGGCCAACCATACGGTCCATTGGAAACGGACGTCCGAACGGAGCACGCATATCGATAACGCCATCACCAATCGATTCCAAATAGCTATAAAGTAGAGTTTTATGACGAACAAGCCACTCAAAACGACCATCATTATTTAAAACAGACGCAAATGCCACAAAGACACCCTCATGACCGGAGACTAGACACTGGGCAACATCGCCCGGCCGAATTGGGCAGTGGTCATCCACTGAACACCACTGCAAACATGCCAACGAAGTGGTGGCGCTCGCTGGAACAAGTGACACCAGACGAGCGCGCAGAACTTGGGTGGTCATCATAAAGAGTCCTTAGATGGTGTTTTGGTAAAAATTGCCGGTGAACGAGACAATGGCCGTAACGAGTCGATCTTGACGACCGAGGTCCACCGGAGGTGTGCCAAGGGGCACGTCGAGGATGGGCCGACGGAGACAGGACCGACGTAGTAGGCCAGTGGCTCGTGTAACGTAATTTTTTACCCAAACACCCTCTTAAATCATTTTAACTCAACTGGACTTAGTCGTCCGTACTGAGACTAAATTGAACAATCCTGGTGGTGAGTTTAACAGTACCGAGAAACCGTACATAAAACAACGTCACCAAAATTCCATTGTTTCAATGGGCATCCACGCCAGACTTCCGCTACTATGAGGCGTCAAGCAGTACGGGTTCGGCGAAGAATCCGCGCCGACAACATGTTTAAGAAGTGTCCTTGTTTGGCGCCCAGGAGACTAGCACTATGGCCATCCTAAAAATTGCACAAATCGGACATCCAGTATTGCGGCAACCGGCACGCGAACTAACACTGGATGAAATAAAGTCGGAATCCATACAGCGCCTCGTCGATGACATGATTGAGACGATGCGTGATGCAAATGGGGCCGGAATCGCCGCAAATCAGGTGTTCCAACCGGTGAGAATCTGCGTTGTGGAAGTGCGCGGAAACAACCCACGATATCCATACAAACCGGAGATACCGCTTACCGTTCTCATCAATCCCATCATTGTGCCTTCGGGAACGGAAATGTTCAGCAACTACGAGGGTTGCCTGTCCGTACCCAACATTCGAGGTGTTGTAAAAAGAGCAACACAAATCACTCTAACGTATAGAGATCGCACCGGAAAACCGTTTTCTGCCGTTGTAGAGGGAATCAGTGCGGGCACTTTCCAACACGAATGTGATCATTTAGACGGAAAGTTGTTTATAGACAAGGTGGAAGACGCTGGAACACTTTGTTCGTGGGAAAACTTCGACAAATTTTACAAAAACGCGTTTGTAACGGCAATTTCAGAAATGGTCGAAAGAAACCGACTGCGCGTCGAGGAGATTTGAATTGATGTTACCTCGCATGCTCATTACACAAACCGTGCTTTGGGCCGCTAGTGAAGTCGTCTCGATTGGTTGTACAGGCACGGTACCTCCGATGGCGGACAGCAGCAAGTCACCTGATGACGCACAATTCATCGATGTCGAAGACGCATTTGACGCTGCTACCAACACGCCCACAGATAGCATCGACGCAGATTTCTCAACTGTCGACGTTGTGGTCTCGCTTGAATCAATCGCCGTTAAACACGACGATCTTCGTACCACACTCGCATCGTGGACAAACGAACCCGCCCGGATACACAACGGAGATTGGGTCGGAGACTATGGGGATGCCCCGATGTACGGGCCCTCCTATGACCTTCGCCAGTGGGCCGCAACAGGCATTGACTTTCACCTTCAGCGAGCGCTCATGTCTCTCGAGCATAATCAACAACTGGTCAAAGCCGCGACGAGTGATTTGTCAGTGTTGATGTCTCAAACTGAATCCGTCGCCATGGCCTTACTATCTTTACTAGAGGCGGGCCTTATATTACCTACGGACGAGTACCATGTCGCAGCCGACGCGTTGCTTGATGTCGTCGACGCACTCTCAGTAGGGTACGGTGACTACCTCGCCATTGACGTTGGTGCGTTTGCAGCAAATACGTACGGCCCTACGTCATTGACGTCGATGATCGCCATCATGCACTTACAACATGCAATGGCCTATCCAGAACACGACTTACAACATTCCTTGCGTAGGGGAACCCAAGTATTGGACAAGATTCATGAGTTGACATGGGATACGACCTCTTCAACGTACCGCATTTCGCCTAACAACGAAAAACTCGACCTGTATCCATCGGCAACTACCATGTTGGCTATGGGGCGAGCCTACGAGCTTACCGGAGAATCCAAATGGAGTACGAGAATTAGCAACACTTATGTGGGGATTCAGGCACTGAAGGCCCAAACCGGCGATCATTATCATTCCCCATATAGTGCGGAGTACATGGGAGCAACCGACGACGATTACTCAACGTTGTCGAGTCAGAACTACTTGATGCTGGCTCTATTGCTGGGCGGCTTTGCGACCCAAAATACTGAATTGTGGCTGGATATTGATCGAATTCTCGGATTTTTGAAGTCCCACCTCTTGATAGACGGATATTTGGTTCATCATTGGATGAATGGTCGGCCGGCTAGTCCTTTTGACAAAGAGTATCTGTGCACCGGGTGTAACTTACAAACACTGTATCTTTTCACGCTATTGAACGACTATCACAACGCCGGTAGGCGCTCGCCTTGGTAGTCATCACATGTCAACATCATAATCTACAACTATGGATTCATAATTTAACGGTAACTTTTCAAACCAGTCTCCAGCATCTGGGGAACAATGAAGCCGAGCTTCAAGTGCTGCTGAAGTAGCAAAATTGATAATTTCCAATCCATCGTCTGCCGAGAGTTGGCCATCCTTGCAGCCATCTTTTGCTAAATTAGCAATGAGCGGGTTTACATTTACTCCAAATCGAATTGCGATATCCAGCAACCCCCCTTGGTCGGCGCCCAGGACACACAAATCAGAGAACGCCAAATGACCCGCCTTATGGAGGCCGACAAATCTTTTGGGCTTCGGAGTTGCTGCGTAACCGTCAAGTTGCTGGGAATAAGGAACGACTTGGTCTTCTGTTGCACCCATAACCACTGTCTCAACACCAACAGAGACATCTGATGCACCTCCCGCCGCCATCGGAATGACGATTTGCACTCCTGGATGCGCACCCATCTGTGCGGCGGCCAGCCCTCCGGCACTGTGTCCAATCACCGCGATCCGATTGAGATCAATGTGTGCCTTCAAAAATGCGAAACCGCCGTCACCCTGTTCAAGTGAACTAAGAATTTTTTTTGCGTCACCAACCAGATCGGCGCCAAATTTGAACAACAGCACGTCCTTTAGCTCAAGCAAAGGGTGGTCCGCCGCAATAACGACAAATCCTCTGCTTGCCCAATGAGAGGTTTGTGTTAGCGATTGGGTTCGAAATCCGGCGGTGCCGTGAAAGAAAATAACGATCGGATAAGGGCCACGCTCAGTGTCCAGTGGAATATCCGAAAAACAGGGGCATTCCTGCCACGGGTTATTTTCATCGGGAATCTTACCTTGCTCATTATCGGGTAAGTGCTCACGAACATCGTAGATTTTGCGCCCCAGTAACGCTGCCGAACCGGGGGATGCGGGATACCACACCTCGGTCCGAAGGTTTTCGATCATGACCGTCCGTGCACCAACCGGCCAGGGTCCGGTTGACGCCGGGTCGTCCGGATTCACCAGCAGGGCCGTCCCTTCACACCCAGGCTCCGTAACCGGTTCGGCACCCTGGTCGATATTTGACGCATCGTTTATTTCGGAATCCGCGGCGTCACCCAGACCGGAATCATCAAAAACATCGTTTGTTTCGTAGTGTCCCAAGTCCACCGAAACATCGTCCGATGAAGTGTTGCCATCAGCGTCACATCCAACAGAAACACAAACCAAAAATAAAAATCCAAACTTTTTCATACCAATTTTCATTTTTTATAAGCCAACCCGCTTTTTAACTAATTTCCAGATGGGAGCACCAAACTGCGTAAGCGTACCGGTGTGCTCGTTGCGTTTACACAGGTTTTTTGACAGTCTCACGGCGGATCCGTTGAGACGTTCGCGCGGCGGACGGTAAGATACGTCAATCAACAACGCCAAAGAGAGACTACCTGAACTCATCCTTACGTTGCCTGAGCACTCGTAGGACCTCGACTGGGTCCGAACTACCCGCGAAGGCTTGCACACTCGGGTGGTGTGTACGCATAAACGGGTTGTAGGTTCGTTCTTCTCCCAGCGTGCTGGGGACGGTAAACTCGCCGCATTGACGACGTTGCAGAGCCCAACTCAGCTTTTCGTCGATGGCGTTGTTGGCCGGTTCTACAAGCTTACAAAAGCGTAAGTTACTAACCGTATATTCGTGACCGCAAAACACTCGTACTTCGTCCTTTAGTTCACCCAACACGTCATGCAACGCCGCGTACATTTGCGTTGCGTCCCCTTCAAAGAAACGTCCGCACCCACCGACAAATAACGTATCACCACAAAATAGGGCATCCTCAAAGATATAGGCAATGTGCCCGCGGGTATGACACGGGACAGACAACACACGACCAGTCAACCGACCCACCGACAGTTCATCGCCGTGGTCTAATGCCGCAGTAATTCCAGGAATCCGTGGCGCGTCGTATTTCCCGCCGATGATCGCAACTTGCGGAAACTCGTGTTGTATTGCCAAATTTCCCCCGGCATGATCCCAGTGATGGTGGGTACACAGGACAGATACCAAATCGACGTTCAGATCGGCCACTAGACGCAACACAGCCGACGGTTCTGCAGGATCCACAACCGCAGCCATTTGGGTAACCTCATCTACAATAAGATAACTGTAATTGTCTTGAAACATCGGGATGCGGTGGACAATCATGACTATCAAATCCAACTAAATTAAACAACTTGTTGTCTATATTACTCAAATACGATTGGAGTCCAGATGACTTTCACGACCAGCATAGCTGAAACACGTCCCTGTTTAGGTGTATGGTATTGACTAGCCCGGATTTCTCACGAGCTCGCAAGCGAAAATGGCAAAGCGCCGGCAGATTCAGGGACGACGATCTCCTTCGCTTGAAAGCACGGCCGCGCTATGTTCAGGATGAAAACGGCTTACAAGCCACGAAGATGTTCGCAGATCGGCGGTCGTGGCCTCAAGCTTACGACAAATTCGGGTTAGCATAAAACGGCTCGAAGGGTTAGCGAAAATACGGAAGTGATCCTGGTCGGGCCGATTTTGAGCCGAATTGTCCGGGACCGTCCTTGCGGCATATGGGGAATATTCCGTAGGGTCTAGACTGGACAAGCCGGCCGATCCAGGGTCAATCATTTATTTCCGCTGACCCTTTGAGAGGGTGTTTTGGCAAAAATTGCCGGTGAGTGAGACAACGGCCGTAACGAGTCGGTCTTGACGACCGAGGCCCACCGGAGGCGTGCCCACAGCCACGTCGAGGATGGGCCGACCGAGGCAAAATCGGCGTAGTAGGCCATAGGCACGCACAGCAGGATTAAATATTTAAACATCAGTGAGGCGCCAACACCTCGTCAAGAACCCAGCGTAGCAATATGCTGACCTGAGCCGCAATTGCACCGCGGAGCGGAGCCAGTTCCTCACGTGGCATAAACTGCTGCATTCGTTGCGGAAGCTCGCGTTCAAACCGCAACACAATTTCACGCGGAACAACCGCACGTGAACTACCTTTTACGGGAAAAAGCCAACGGATCAGGCGATCGATGTGCTTTTCTTCATCTTTGCAGATCCGGTCCACTTCGTCACGTTGTGCTTCTGTTTCCACAAGACTGCTCAGCATTTGGAATTGGCAGTAACCGGTCAATTCATTTACCAAAAGCAGCGTGAACCAAACGTAATCCTCCCTGGTTCGACGAATTCGATTTATTTCTCTCAGTTCTAGTCCGCGCCACTCGGAAAATACCGAAATATGACGTCGTTCGTCCTCGATCTGCTCTTGAAGCTCGTTTCGGTACCGGTCCGCTACCTGCTCTACCGCACATTCCAACGCGAACAGGGCGAATGTCTCAGCCATCTCAAACGCCTCATACAGCGTAATCTTATCTTGGAAATTCAGATGGGGAGACCATAGTGCTGTAACGACACGCGTACGTTCTGAAACTTCACGAAGAGGGACATCTGGCGTGTTCATGACCATATTTACGGCACATTAGACAAAAAAAAGCCTCCGAAGTCTTCGGAGGCATTAACCCGCATTCGTCACAAATATTGGCAGCGAGAGAGTCGAAACACTGTCAGATTCGGAGATAGTGGACTGTTTTTTTCCACACGTATGGCAACGCCACATTGATGAAAAAAAGTTTGTCATCTCCGAACAGGCTCTCGGAGCGGTACTCGTAGCCTCGAGTTTGTGAGAAATGGAGTTAACATAGTGGAGCTGAAGGGGGTCGAACCCTCGGCCTCTAGAGTGCGATTCTAGCGCTCTCCCAACTGAGCTACAGCCCCAGCTCTGCAGCGGAGCGTTTGATAACATCACGGCTAGTCGATATGCAAGTCCTTTTCACGTACCAGCGAATTATCTCGACGATCCAATGCAGAAACCTGGTGTCTTGCCATCCAACGTCGCCACGTGATCCCGTCGATTCCCAATGAAATCTGGACGTACTGCGGAGCGGCTACTTTAGATCCGGATCGCACGGAAACAAACACAACGAATTTCGGATACATATCGCAAACGTTTGCGAACGGGTAACAACCCCTGATTTCTCCCAAGCTCGCGGCCAAGAGTGCGATTCCGAGTGCATCGTCGGGCGTGGTAGACTTTTTTATCCTCGCCGGAGCGCAGCGTACCCGCGGGCAACACACTTCTACTATGCTCAAATCTGCTGGCGTCTCTGCCTTCTCTCACGCAAGTTAGTGATCAATCCGACATAAACGTCGCCGGCTATGAAGAATGGAACCTCTGTAGCAGTCTTCAAGAGGTTACACAGCCACCACCGCATAATATTCATACCTCAGAGGGTCAGTGGAAATAAGGAAGTGACCATGGGCGAGCCGATTTTGAGCCGAATTGTTCTGGACCGTCCTTACGAACTATCGGGAGTATTCCGCAGGGACGGGACTGGACAAATCGACCAAAAGCGGCCGATCCAGGGACGCTTATCTATTTCCGCTGATCCTCTCAGAGGGTGTTTAAATATTAACCCGAGTGTGTCAGCCTCCTGAGAAGCATGCGGCCCTCGGTGAGCCAAATCCAGGCAATCGAGACGTCGAGACGTCGGT
>JABWCM010000400.1 GCA_013360285.1 Myxococcales bacterium | reverse complement strand
GTTCCTGAGCACAACCCGTTTTGACAGGTGTCGCTGGTCGTACACGGGTTGTTGTCGTTACATCCGCCTGTTAGGTTTGCGTGAACACACCCGGCAGACGGTGTACACGCGTCGGAGGTGCAGGCATTTTTGTCATCACAATTGGTAGGACCGCCGGAGACACATTTGCCTTGTTGGCACAAATCTCCTGTTGTACAGGGGTTTCCATCCTGACATGCCGTGCCGTCGGTGGCCCCGGCACAACCGGATTGACAAGCGTCGGCTCAATCATCGCCATTGGAGTCAATGGCTGGATCCAACCCGGTTCCCAAAACAAAGGTGATGCCGAGCTGAATATCGGTTACATTTGTAGTGCTGTCACAGTTTTGGTCCGACGTTGCGAAATCGGCCCCGCCTAAGCACGTGGGCGGCGCGCCAAACTTACCGTTGAGTTCATAAATAACCAATACAATCAGGCATTGAACGTCGACGACCGATGTTACTCCGTCGCCGGTTACATCGCCGGCCGGTGTAAGACAAGATGCGTCCGCATCGGTGGACCATGACGTAAGCACGAACAGAACGACGAAAACATAAGTAAATAAAAGGTAATTCAGTTTATCCCGCAACATACAGCAAAGACTCCTGCAAAACATAGAGCATGTGACAACAACATCCATACATGACACATGTAACCGATCGAATGATGCGTACAGCAACCCACCAAATGGTTTGCGAAATGGTTTCCACCACTCAAATCATCGGTAGTCGTTTTATGATATTCGAACGAGTTCACCGGTTACGACGAACAACCGTCAACTTGGGGAAACATGCGTCACGGACAAATATTTGTGGCAGATAAATTGATCTAAATCAAATCGGATTCTGGCGCGGATCATTTTTAATAACGAACACCCAAGGTATGTTTTGCTCCGTCGAAGGCAAATGGGGTTCCCCTCGGGGAATAACCGGTTGGTTTTCGGCGAAGAAACATTCCGTGCAGACCGAAAACCGCTACCAGCATGTTGTGATTTTCGGTGTGTTGGGTAAAAATCGCGGACATCTTAACTCGCTTCCAGGAAGCAATATATTATGGCCACAGACAACAATTCTCCGCAGTTACCCTCAAATGGTTTTCAATCACCCGGCGTTCGCAGAGTGTGGTGGTGGATTCTGGCAACGGTTGCCTCGGTGATTCTGTTGGGTGCCGTGCCGATGGACATTCGTATCCCCCGCCCGGACTCGGCCGACGAGGATCATCCCAAGGAAGATGCGTTGTTTTCCCATACCAGCCATTCGAGTTTTAAGTGTTATTCATGTCATCCTTCGATATTCCCGACAGCAAAGGTCACGTTTACCCATGACGACATGGACGAAGGCCAATACTGTGGATCGTGCCACAATGATCGGACAGCCTTTAGTCCGGATGCCCCCGGCGTGAGCTGTACAACGTGTCACCAGAAGGATTGAGAGGTCGTCCCATGAAACGTGTTCTCCCATCGGTGCTGTTTTTACTTCTGATTGTGTGGCCTATTTTTGGGCTGGCGGACGACGAAGCAGAAGAATCACAAGACTCCTCTGGACATCCCCCTTGGGCGGTGCTCGGTGAGTTGCGGTTGAATGGAAAGTTTGATGTTTCCTACGAACGGCACAGCTTTTCGTCGGATCCGACGGAAGGACAGGACGCTTTCAAGAACTACCATCATTTTTTGTTTCTATCCCGTCATTCTGCCAAGGATCCGTTTTTTTTCACGGCGGAACTGATTGACTTGTCGTTTTACGAATTTGGGGCACAGTTTTCTCCGGGTGGACGAAAATCCGGAGTCTCGCTGAAAGCCAAAGCCGGCAAGTTATTGGTTCCGTTCGGAAGTGAGCCGATCTTTCATCATGCTTACGGCGGACGCGGCGGTTTTGATCAGCAGATCTTACCCATTATCTGGAGCCAGTTCGGTTTTGCCGGAAATGTCTCAGCCCGTCTTGGTCCATTACGAATCAGCGATGATATTTATGCGGTGACCGGTCATGCACTCAGTTCCGAAGAAAAGGTACTTAACTTACAAGCCGACTTCGCAAAATTGGACGCGTTAAAAGTTGGATTTGGAAATCGATTGGGAATTGGGTGGGGACCGATTTCGGCGTGGTACTCCATTTATGCAAGCTCGATAGGATATGATCGCTGGTTGTTTTTGCAGGCCATTGATATTGGGATTTGGCGTATTCCCAACATCCCGTTCATTGAAGATCTTGCCTTGAGTTTCGGTGTGTTGCGCGCCGATGTCTCGGGGGGCGGTGCCGGTAAAGATTATTATCATTTCGCCGATTATCTTACCTTACGTTATTACCCATGGGAATTTTTGTATCTGCAATATCGCGTGGGTATGAGAACGATGGACAACCGGCGAGGATTTTTTGAAGACGACACACGTCTGGATGTCAACGATTCCAGCAGCCACAACGTCGGCATCGTTTATTTACGGGGTGGGCTGAGCCTGGGCCTGTACGCTTTCTTCAATCTGGAACGCAAGGACGAAAAAGACGACGACCTGTTGCGTTTTACGGTGGGTTATGAGTTCTAGAGGTCTTTTTTCACTACTTGTGGTCTATGTGATGTTGAGCACCCTCGGGTGTGCGGCATTTGAACGTGGCGAAACAGAAGAAGAGCAGATTGTCGATACATCGGGCGGCGGTAACGGTGGCGGTAACGGTGGCGGTAACGGCACGGATGACACCGGTGGCGGTGCCGGCGACAGCGGTCCCCTCCCGGATACTGGCCCAGAGCCTGATGGCGGAGGTGTTGGGGGTCCCGGGTTTGAGGTCGACGTCCATCCGGTATTGGTCAATGCGTGCGGAACATGTCATTCATCGTCGGGAATGGCAGGAAGTACAGCATTCAAACTGACCATGGACATTGAAGCGGACTACGACAACGTGGTATCGCTGATCGACATCGACAACCCAGGAAACAGT
>JABWCM010000164.1 GCA_013360285.1 Myxococcales bacterium | reverse complement strand
AACGGCGAGCGAGACAGTGGCCGTAGCGAGGCGGGCCTGCCGACTGAGGCCCACCGGAGGCGTACCCGAAGGTACGCTGAGGATGGGCCGACCGAGGCAAGACCGACGCAGTAGGCCAATGGCTCGTGTAGCTTATCTTTTTCCCAAACACCCTCTTAGGCCGATTTTAACCCGTCGGCAAAAACGGCTCGCTACAGTGATAGGCTCGCTCGCCAAGGATAAACATCTAAACACATCTAATCATGGCGTAGTTAATCGAATGTGTGGAATACCCCCCCTTCCTACTACTGTGTTGCCTTGTTTTGTCAAAAATGATGTATTGCTATCCAGTTCCATGAAGCTAGGGTGCTAGCTCATAGGTCAACATGAATGATGAATATTGATTACTTAGCGTTGAATCTCATTAATTTATTGCGCAAATCAGCGAACGGTCTCTCCACGTTTCGGGTCACTTGGCAAGGCGCCTCTGTGAAACGTCACTCATATGACCTCGTACGCCACGGCAATAACGACTTGATGATCGAAGCCAACAGGATTGACGCCAAACTCAATCTTGCCGATGAAAAACGGCAACCTGCTCTTCCAGTCACGTCGTTAACCCATTTACCCATCGGTAATCCCACAACATCAAAAAAGACACGTCTACGCGCATATGGAAGTTGTCAAATGTTCTTGACCCCTCTCTTCTCAAAACATTTGGGTTTTCGATATCCAGGTCTTCTCGCAACGGCATCAGCAGTTGTTTGTCTCGTCGTGGTGAGTTTCCCGAACGCAAGTATTGCTCAGTGGTTAAGGGAAAGCGGCGCTGCAATGTCCGCGGCGGGCATCGGCGACGCAGCGAGGTCTACGGCTTACGGTCAAGCAGCGCTCGTGTTTAATCCGGCTGGAATCAGCCAGGTTCCGGTATACGAACTTCAGACTGGGTACGCATACACCAATCTCATTGAGGGACATGCTCTTTCGGCATCGATCGTCGACAGCGCAACGAATGAAATCGTGTCCGCGGGTGTAGGTTACGCTTTTGCACACCGACAACTCACCAGCGACCTGACATTCCAGACCCACCAATTACGCGGAGCACTTGCGTCGGGATACCGCGGAGAAACCTTGTCCGTGTTCGGCGGAGCGGGGATAAGATGGCTGCGTCAGAGCCCAGAGGAAGGGGACGCCGATGATTATCTGACAATGGATGTAGGCGCACTGCTGGTGTTATCTAATCTTGTAAGGATTGGTATTGTTGGGCAAAACCTGATCCCCAGCGACCGAGGTGCGGGTTTGCCGACGACAATTGGCACAGGACTTGCGGCGACTTACGGCGGGTTCCTCGTGGCATTTGACACCGCAATCGACCTCGACACAAACGATGAAGTATCGGTTCAGTACAATTTCGGGCTGCAGTACACGGTGTTGGACATGCTTCCTCTACGATTGGGGTTTCAGTTGGACAAGATCGTCGAAGACAAACGAATGACCGCTGGACTCGGTTATTGGTCCCCACTTTTGGCGGTGGATATCGGATATCAACATAGCCTCGACAACACGGATTCTTTCCTCGTCGGCTTGGATCTGCGGATCATGATTCCATAATTTGACATAGCCGACCGAACAGTAAATCCACATCTGGCTTTTGGGCTTGACACACAGAAATGGGTGTCCTATGCAAACGTGCCGCATCGGCGAGCTGACCCGCAGAAATATGCTTCTATTTTCAGCAGTTGCATAGTTTCGGCGCAATCGAGGTATGAAATAGGCAACACAAACAGATGTCGGGAAGAGGAAAAACGACGCTTAACATTTTCCATCCCGCCCGTTGGCGTCGATCAAATGCGTTTAATCAGTAATTACGAGCGCATTGTCGTGTTTTCGGTTATCCCCGATTGACTATCTGAGCTGTACAGCACGAAACAGCATAATATTGAGAGAATTGGACAGGAGCATACAGAATGACCTTGAGAAACTTTTTGTTTACCAGCGAATCCGTCAGCGAGGGTCACCCAGACAAGGTCGCCGACCAAATTTCGGACTCGGTCCTGGATGCGATTATTGCCCAGGACCCCAAAGCCCGGGTAGCATGCGAGACCCTTGTCACTACTGGTTTAGCGCTAATTGCGGGAGAAATTACCACCAACGCAGTCGTCCACTTTCCCCAAGTGGTGCGGGACACGATTCGTTCTATCGGCTACACGGATTCGTCCATCGGATTTGATGCCGATACATGCGGTGTGTCTGTTTGTATCGATGAACAGTCTCCAGATATCGCTCGAGGGGTTGATCGTGATGACTCACAACGCCTTGATCAGGGGGCCGGAGATCAGGGAATGATGTTCGGCTATGCTACAGACGACACGCCCGAGCTGATGCCCATGCCGATCATGCTGGCGCATCAACTAACCCGGCACTTATCTGAAGCAAGAAAGGCCGGCATACTGAGCTGGGCTCGCCCAGATGCAAAAAGTCAGGTGACGGTCGAATACCAGGATCGCCATCCTGTGCGTGTTTCGGCTGTGGTAGTGTCAACTCAACACGATCCGCAAACATCGCAAAGTACCATTCGTGACGCCGTCATTGAAGAAGTGATTCATCGGGTCATTCCTGCTAACTTAATAGATGGGCGTACGGCTATTCACGTAAATCCGACGGGTCGATTCGTAGTAGGCGGTCCAAAGGGCGATTGTGGGTTAACCGGACGTAAGATCATTGTAGACACCTACGGAGGCTGGGGACGACATGGCGGCGGCGCCTTTTCCGGTAAAGATCCTTCCAAAGTCGACCGCAGCGCCGCCTACTACGCGCGCTACGTCGCAAAGAACATTGTCGCATCGGGTTTGGCGCGGGAATGTGAAGTTCAGGTTGCGTATGCGATCGGGGTTGCAAAACCTGTTAGTGTTCGCGTTGACACGTTTGGAACAGGTATCGTGCCGGAGTCAGCTATTCTGTCTGCCGTACAGGAATTATTCGATTTTCGTCCAGCGTCCATTATCGACCAGTTGGATTTGTTGCGGCCTATTTATCGCCAAACGGCGGCCTATGGCCATTTCGGCCGAAATGAGCCAGGATTTAGCTGGGAGAAAACCGACCGGGCCGATGCACTAAAGGAAGTAGCGCTTCGCTAACAAACGATGACGATGGCTGTGCCCCAAGTAAACGTGGGCTAAATGCGGTGTTATTGGCTATTTGAGTCAAGTTTATTCATGTTTACCGAACCAGTCGAGCCGTCTCATGCCGGCAATAAAAATTGCACTCGTCGTCTTTCCGCTATTGACAAGTTAACGATTGTCCAATAAAAACCGCGGTCTCATGGTGCGGGGATTAGCCTCGCTAGTGGTGTGGTCAAGAACAATGACCGCCCCAAATTCAGATAATTTACATAGGTAAGACATGAAAACGACCGTAAGCGTTCAGTCTAAAGACGCCGATCGTAAATGGTGGGTAGTCGATCTTGACGGACAAACACTGGGCCGAGCTGCTTCGCGTATTGCTACGGTACTGCGGGGTAAACATAAACCGGTATACACACCCCATAACGACACGGGAGACTTTGTCGTTGTTCTCAACGCGGAAAAGGTTGTTGTTACCGGTAACAAAGAACTAAAGAAGGAATACTTCCGGCATACCGGCTACTTTGGCGGAATAAAAAGCACAACTGTCGAAAAGATGCGACAAACCAAACCTGAGCAAATGATTGAGCTTGCTGTCAAGGGTATGTTGCCGAAAACGCCGTTGGGACGCAAAATGGTTCGGAAAATGAAGGTCTATGCAGGCTCCGAACACCCACATCAGGCTCAACAGCCACAAAATCTCGACCTTTCAACGATTTAATTCAACACAAGAGGACATCAATGGCAGATCGTTGGTACGCCACTGGACGCCGCAAAAGTGCAAGTGCACGCGTTTACATTTCGAAACCGGGTACCGGGCAAGTCCAGGTCAACAAACGTGAAGCGCGTGAGTACTTCCGACGCGCAATTCTTGAAATGATTGTGAATCAACCGTTTGAAGTAACGGAATTACAATCCCAGTTTGATGTACGCGTGTCGGTTACAGGCGGCGGCTTGGCAGGGCAAGCGGGTGCCATCAAACACGGAATCGCCCGAGCGTTGGTGAGGTTCGACTCCGGTCTGCGTAGTTCCCTCAAAAGAGCTGGCTTCCTGACACGGGATCCTCGCGCCAAGGAGCGCAAGAAACCCGGTCGTCCCAGTGCTCGCGCTCGATTCCAATTCTCCAAACGCTAATTTAACGTTCTGGTCGGGCTCGAACCGTTCGAGAGAAACGATTGATATTTGGCCCACGTGGCGTAAAAGCGATCTTTCCGATACCGGCAACGGCGAAATCGGTCATAGCACCGGTCGTTGTATACGGCCCATGATTGCGATTTGGGAGAAACTGTTCGTTCGCCGACTTGCACGTTATCGCCTTTAGAGGTTCGTCCACTCATGGGGTCGGTTTCAATCCGAAAGTGAGCCCGGTTGAGCTAATTTAGCGCACGATTGGACTGGACTGAGGCAAGTTTGGAAGCCACTGGGATGGCCGCGATCAATCACCACGGCTTAAGTTATCCGGGCGTGCTTATCTTATCTATTTCCGTTGATCCTCGCGAAGTGGTTTGGTTGTTTGCAATCGTTGTGAATTCGAACCGTGCAGACCGATCTTCCAACCTAGAATTATAGCAATAATAACAACAAGATAGGACAACAGAGGCCAATTGACATCTGTACGCGAGTCCAATAGAGTACGCGCGTTTTGTTCGTTGAAATTTCGCTCATTCCTAAGAGGGTGTTGGGGAAAAAAATAACGGCGAGCGAGACAGTGGCCGTAGCGAGGCGGGGCCTGCCGACCGAGGCCCACCGGAGGCGTACCCGAAGGTACGCTGAGGATGGGCCGACCGAGGTACGGCCGACCTAGTAGGTCAGTGGCTTACGTAACGTGATTTTTTCCCCAACACCCTCGAAGCGAAATTTCATAAACGAAGGCCGATGCTGACTATGCCCCTTGCTCTAACCCGCACTCCCCAAAGAGAGTTCGCACACGAGACCGAAAAGAAGCCGGCGACTTCTGGGCAATCCGGTCATAGGTGCTCCGGAGCCCACTTGCCATACATTCAGCATGCCCTAAAAAGCGCGACCAGAGGCTGCAAGTGTGTCTGCGGTAGCAGTCGAGAACTGGTAGGAATGAGAGTCAAAGACAACGTACCACTTGTCGTGTTTTGCCGCCAGAATGCCAAGAAAACAATCGATAACCGACCGTTTTCATTTCGCCTCCGCGCAAATTTGCGCACTACTGTGCAACTGAAATTAACAACCGGTACCAAGGAAAGACGATGACAGACGACAAACCATTGTCGCAGAAGATTCCAGTCAATATCGAAGACGAAATGCGCACATCGTATCTGGACTACGCGATGAGCGTCATCGTCGGTCGAGCCCTTCCGGATGTACGTGACGGTCTGAAACCCGTGCATCGGCGTGTATTGTTTGCAATGCACGAACAACGGAATACCTGGAACCAGGCTTACAAAAAGTCCGCTCGCATCGTCGGCGACGTTATAGGCAAGTACCATCCACACGGAGACGCGGCCGTTTACGACACCATCGTCCGTATGGCCCAAGATTTCTCTCTGCGGTATTTGCTGGTTGATGGGCAAGGCAATTTTGGGTCCGTAGACGGTGATCCCCCTGCGGCAATGCGCTACACAGAGGTGCGCATGACCCGACTCGCCGGAGAACTGTTGGCCGATCTCGAAAAGGAAACCGTTGACTTTGCCCCCAATTATGATGGTTCAACCGAAGAACCGACCGTACTCCCGTCCAAAATTCCCAATTTGCTGGTCAACGGAAGTTCCGGAATCGCTGTCGGAATGGCCACCAATATTCCGCCTCACAACCTGGGAGAAGTCATTGATGCGACGATTGCACTTATCAACAATCCAGGTGTCACGATTGACCAATTGATGACCTACGTTCACGGCCCGGATTTTCCCACATATGGGTTCATTTATGGGCGCGAGGGTTTTCGTAGCGCATACCGTACCGGTCGCGGAATCGTGACCATGCGGGCAAAAGTGGAAGTCGAGTCACATCATGAAGGCCGCGAGAAGATCATTGTCACGGAGTTACCTTACCAAGTTAACAAGGCAAAGTTACTGGAAAGAATCGCTGAATTAGTTCGCGAAAAAAGAATCGAAGGAATTCACCATCTCCAGGATGAGAGCGACCGTCACGGAATGCGAGTCAGCATCGAACTGAAGCGAGACGCCATAGCTCAGATCATCATCAATCAGTTGTTCACGATGACACCAATGCAGTCGTCGTTCGGAATCATCAATCTTGCGATTGTCGATGGGCAACCGAAAATATTGAATCTGAAGGAAATGCTTTCGGCATTTGTGGACCACCGTCGAGAAGTGGTAACCCGTCGCTGCATCTATGAACTCATCCAAGCGGAGGCCCGCGCGCACATTCTTGAAGGTTATCGAATCGCACTCGACAACATCGACGAGATCGTAGAACTGATAAAGACCTCCCAAAACCCAGAGGATGCAAAGACACGACTCATCGCTCGGTTCCTGCTGTCGGATCTCCAGGCGCAAGCGATCCTTGAGATGCGTCTTCAGAGGTTAACTGGACTCGAACGTGACAAAATCTTGCAAGAACTGACTGAGGTTCAAGCAACTATCACACGTTTGAAGGAAATTCTCGCAAACGAGCGACTCCTTTTGGACGTGATCTGCGATGAATTGACGGATATTCGTAGCCGATTCGCCGATAATCGGCGCACTGTGGTTGTAGACAACGATGGAGACATTAGTCTGGAGGACCTCATAGCGCAGGAAGAAGTCGCGGTGACCATCTCCCATGAGGGATATATTAAGAGAATGCCGGTAAGTTTATATCGAACACAACACCGCGGTGGAAAAGGCAAACGAGGGGCTTCGACCAAAGAAGAAGACATTATTGTTGATCTGTTTGTCGCAAATACACACACCGACTTGTTGATTTTTACGGACAAAGGGCGGGCCTTCCAGCTCAAAGTGTACGAGTTGCCGGAAGGAGGGCCGCAGTCGCGGGGAAAACCGATTATTAATTTGCTGGCAGTGGACAAAGGGGAGCGTATCCAGTCGGTATTACCTATTCGACAATGGCGTGAATCGAGTTGTGTTGTCTTCGCCACACGAAAAGGAATCGTCAAAAAGACCGATCTCATGGCTTATGGAAATGTGGCGTCGACCCGCGGTATCATCGCCATTAAGTTACAGTCAGATGACGGCCTGGTTACCGTGCGATTGGTGGAAAAAGGGCAGCATGTTTTGTTGGCGTCGCGAAAAGGACAGTCCATTCGGTTCGACGAAGATGACGTTCGCCCTATGGGTCGCGACACAATGGGTGTTCGAGGCATGTCGCTTGGGAAAGGTGATGAGTTGATTGGCATGGAAGTATTGGATGAAGGCGCAACGGTGTTAACTGTTACCGATAACGGATACGGTAAACGAACAGATACCGGGGAATATCGGCTGCAGACAAGAGGCGGTAAAGGAATTATCACGATAAAAACCGGTGGAAGAAACGGAGAAGTAGTTGCAATCAAACAGGTTTCTAAAGAAGACGACCTGTTAATCGTCACCGATGGTGGACAGCTCATCCGTATGCCGGTAGCCCAAATCTCCGTGGTGGGGAGGAACACGATGGGGGTTCGGTTGATTCATTTAGCCGAAAACGAAAATGTCGTAGCAGTGGAGCGAGTTGCCGAAGAAGTTGACGAGGAGACACTTGTTGAGCAAAGAAGAACTGATATTTCAAGTTCAATCATGATTCCGGAGCAAATGGCAGTAGACGATGACGATCCGCAGGACGGCAGTGAGGAGGAGGAATGATCCCCACGGTGGTCCTAAAAAAAGGAAAGTTACGTCCGGTCTATTCGGGGCATCCGTGGATATTCTCCGGAGCATTACAGAACACAGCACAGCTCGCGGTTGCTCCTGGTACGCTTGTTTTGGTGCGGGACGACCAACAGCAGCCAGTAGGCTGGGGCCACATTGGTTCCGGCGTCATCGCAGTACGGATGTTTTCACTGGGAGAATCAGAACCAGACGAAAGATCCGTGATTCGGAACCGAATTCAAGAAGCATTCGCACGACGTGAATTCTTGGGGTTGACCAATTCACCGGATATCACCGGATATCGCCTGGTGTGTGCTGAAGGAGATCGCCTGCCTGGTCTGATGATTGATCGTCTAGGCGACGGTTTCGTAGTTCAAGCGGGAACCGCGGCGTGGGCTCGTTTAGCGGATGTTGTAATAGATACGCTGATAGAACAATTTTCACCAACCTGGATTGTGTGGCAAGTTTCTCCAGACGCTGCGAATATCGAGTCTCTAAAAGAACACGGATCTCGAGTCGTCTACGGAACACCAGAGGATGTGGATTCAACGACGGTTGTAGAATGCGGAATTCGACACTTGATCGACCCACTAGGAGGGCAGAAAACAGGCTTCTACGCAGATCAACGTGAAAATCGGCTTCGTTTACGTCAACTATCAAGGAAAAAGCGTATATTGGACGTTTTTTCCTACGCCGGTGGATTCGGCCTTTCAGCCGCTGCCGGTGGGGCTTCCCACGTCACGTGTGTAGAGACTTCGCCACGGGCGCATCGTATGGCGCAACGAATGGCGGAACTCAACGACGCTGCAATCGAGTTACATAATACGGACGCGACCACTTACCTCCGCGAAAATGCGCGTGGAGGAAATTTTGATATCATTGTTTTGGATCCTCCCAAATTGGTCAAATCACGCACACATATCGAAGAAGGACTAAAAAAATATCGTAATTTAAACATGTTGGCCATGGCTGCACTGCGGCCTGGTGCAATGCTTTTTACTCATTCGTGTTCCAGTTTGGTGAGTGAAGATGAGTTTCAACGCGTGCTAACCGACGCCGCAACGGCCGCCGGTAAGCAACTACACGTACTTGAAACACGTGGCCAGGCACCTGACCATCCCTTTCTGGCTGCTTGCCCCGAAGGCCGGTATCTAAAATGTGTAGTCGCCGTGGTAAGTGACCGGTAAAACCGGTCTACCGGCCGACAGTCACGGCTTGGAAAATCGACGACGTTGGCAGCGCGAATTTCTCATAGGCGCGCGAATCAGCACCATTCTAGGTGGCTAGTGTTTTTTAGGGGAATTTTTGGCCAGCCGAATTTGAGCCGAGTCGTCCGAAAAAATCCTGAGGAATATCGGCAACATGCCGCAGGGATTTTTGCGGACGAGGCGACCAAAGGCGGCCAGGACAAAAATTTCATCTAAAAGCACCAAACACCTAGCCCGGATTTCTCGGGAACTTGAGCTCACGAACGCCAATCCGCGAGCATCTTCGGTATGGTAGACCGTTTTTGTCCTCAACGGGGCGCTCCATGCCTGCGGGCAAAATAGGACCACCACCTACAAAACTGCCGGTGTCTCAACAAGCCCGCCCGCAAGCTCGTGAGAAATCCGGGCTAGGATTTTTTTACGGGGGTTGCTTTTAAGATAATGAAGTAGTCATTTTCATCGTGAATGTTTTCAACATCAAATTTTTCGATGTCTTTGAAATTTTCATCAGTTTTTAGTTTCTTCAGATAGGTGCTATTGAGCTTCGCTTTCCAGCCGCTGTCCTTGCCGCGTTCCATCAACACGTAGAATGCACGCCCCTTGTTAAAATCGCGTAGATACGCCTCAAATTGGGTAGCTTCTTTATTGATTGGATATAGCTCGTTGTAGCTATAGAGTGTTTCCCCACGCCAAGTAATCAACCAAGAAACAATATCCTCGTCGCAAACCCGTTTTCCACGCGAACCAGCCGACTCAACGAGACCTGAGAATCCGATACGCGCCAATAACGGAGTATAGGCTTCCTTGATTGGAGCCTGCTGCTCAACCAGATTGCAAGACCGGTAATATGACTCAAATGCGTATTTTTGCGACCAGTGAACGCTCAACATCGGCATGTACACATTAAGGCAATAAAAAGTAAGTGATATCGCTGAGACACTAACAAAACCCAACGCCCACTGCTTGGCACGACCAGAAATTAGAAGAACTGTCCCCAATAACGCCAAAACACCGACGGCATAGATAACGGTGTCGTACTGGAAGAAGCGGGAAGTCAGCAAGTTAAGGATAAATGGATTTGTGTACTCATAAAAGATGGAGTCGGCCCAAGTCAGTGTAGATGAAGCGCTTATTGGACCGTCAACATCGACTGGTAAAAACTGCGGCAGCGGTCGATCATATTTGTATGTAAACAAGTTCCGCAGATGCTGAGGATCACTTAACAAATCCCACGTAAATACCGCGACCAATCCCAGCGCGATCACGGCAACAATACGGCCAAGAGACACTCTGTCACGAATGAGATCGTTCAAAAACAATGCGGTCAATACTGCCAACGGCGGAAGGGCAGGAAATATGTAGTGGTGAAATTTTGTACTCGACAGCGTAAACAACATGAAAGAAACAAAAAACCACAGAAACAGGAACAACTTTCGTTGAGAATCGGCGTTTTGTCTCCGAATACGAAATCCCGCGAATGCAACAAATACAAACGGCACAAAGATCGACCAAGGAAACATTCCGTAAGCGAGCCACTTAATGAAATGTTCGAAGGTTCCCGAATCGATCTGGTGAACTCCTTCTCCGATCCGATTGAAATGATCATGAACAAAAAAGCGTGTGTAATACGGCATTCCGTGTTTGGCAAACATTGCGACGTACCAGGGGAACGACACACAAACAAAAATAAGGGTACCCCGCAATAACTCAACCTTTTTAAGTAACTTCCAATTAGAGCTAAGTAACAAATAGAGAAAAAGGATCGCCCCCGGCAGCATAAAACCCAACAATCCTTTTGCCAAAGTTGCTAAGCCCCAAAACGTATACGCCGCCCACAGAAATGCGCGACGTACCCACATGTCTTTGCACTCATCGGTCAACTCTCCACGACGAGCTGATCGGACAAGCGGAACAACAATGGACGTAATCACTCCCAACAACACCAAACTGTAGACGATAACGTGATATACACCGTTACGCTGAACAAACAGCCAGAGCTCTTTTGCTGATCCGATTGAGGCAAGCGTATGCTCCGTTTTTAGATCTGTCGCGATAATTCCGTATTGTGGTCCGGTGACGAACAACACGATGCCAAGTGCGGTTCCAATAAAGAGCGAGAATTTTTTGGCTGAAAATCGCTCCTTTCGGCCAAAAACTGCAAGAAAAAATAAAGCGAGGCCAACAGTCATCAATCCAACAAACGGCATGTCGGTCTGCGTCTGTCTTCCAAGGAAAAAAAACTGAGGTGACGTCGACACAACCAACGCAGCAAACGCCCCAAGACGCTCACCATGAACGCGCGAGATCATGTAATACAGCGAAAAGGCGGCCAAGAGCGCAATTAGAGCCACCGGAAGCCTAAATGACCACTCATTATATCCAAATATCTTGATAAATACGGCTTCGATCCAGAAAATAAGAACCGGCTTAGAAAAGAAAGGACTACCGGCTACCGACTCAGTTCCGATTTTTTCCCGAAAACCCCACCACGGACTAACCCAATCCGCGGTTTCAATCATATTACGCGTAACCTCGCCGTAGTGGGTTTCCCATGGGTCCCACAGCCCAAAAGAGCCCGCGTTGGGGATATAAAGCAACAACAACCCTAATAACACGCCGAAATGCCACCAATTACGATGAGGGCTACGGCGCATCAACGACCACGAATCAAACTGGTCAGATGCAATTGGAATGGATGTGTCAGGAGACAACCCGGGATTTACCGGATCGTCGCCGGTGAGATCGGAAACCCGTTCTGGAGTCACCGATTCGCCATTGTGGTGTGTCTTTTCGGTAGGCATGGAGATGCTTGCCACTTACTTTGAGAATCACGAACGAATCGTGAAATGCAATCCACCGCACCGGGAAAGTTCCGCTGTTAACCTGCTAACTTATCGGAGCGCGGTAAGGTTGGTCGCCCAATCGAATAATACGTAAATCCCAACTGGTGCATCTTTTCAGGTGAATAGATGTTTCGTCCATCAAACAACACCGGAGTCCGCATCAGATTGATGATTTTGGTGAAATCTGGCTGTCGAAACTCCGCCCACTCGGTCACAATTGCCAGCGCGTCGACGTTTACGACCGCATCGTAGTTGGTGTGCACAAACGTGACGTTCGACTTTGACTTTAGCAATTCTTGTGCGGCCGGTTGCGCCACCGGGTCGAATGCTTTGACGAACGCACCGGCCGCCAACAAGGCATCAATCAAAGTCAACGAGGGCGCTTCACGCATGTCATCGGTATTGGGTTTAAACGCAAGTCCCCAAATCGCGATGGTTTTTCCTGCCAAGTTGCCATCAAAGTGTCGATTTATTTTGTGAAACAAGATTTCTTTTTGCGCGTTGTTCACGTTATCGACAGCCTCAAGAATCGACACCGGGCTACCGTGTTGTAACCCGGTGTTGATCAACGCCTTTACATCTTTCGGAAAGCAAGAGCCACCATACCCAACGCCAGGAAACAAAAACTGTTTGCCAATGCGTTGATCACTCCCGATTCCGCGTCGAACCTCGCCGATATCCGCACCCAACACCTCGGCCAACCGCGCAAGCTCATTCATAAAACTAATGCGTAATGCCAACATCGCATTCGCTGCGTACTTCGTCAGTTCCGCACTGCGCACATCCATAAAATAGATCGGGTTTCCTGTTCGAACGAACGGAGCATAGAGATCGCCCATCATTTCTCGCGCTCTCTCGCTCGTGGTTCCTACAATAACCCGGTCCGGCTTCAAAAAGTCATCGACGGCAGCGCCTTCCTTTAAGAACTCCGGGTTAGCAACCATTTCAAATGGCTGGGCGGTCTCTCCTTTGATCGTTTCGCGAACCAGGTCAGAGGTCCCAATTGGCACCGTGGACTTGATCACAACCAACTTGAAGCCATTCATCGCTTTTCCGATGGAGCGTGCCGCGGCCTCCACTTGCGATAAGTCGGCCTCGCCGTTTGCTTTTGGTGGAGTGCCAACCGCCAAAAAAACAATGCTACTGGATACCACCGCCGATTCAATATCCGTCGTAAACGACAACCTACCTTCGCGCACATTGCGTTTGACGATGGGTTCCAGATTGGGCTCGTATATGGGGATGTCACCCTGATTTAATCGAAAAACCTTGGATTCATCAACATCTACACAGGTAACATGATTGCCGCTTTCCGCAAAACACGCTCCTGCAACGAGTCCCACGTAGCCCGTACCAATCACCGCGAGATTCATACTCCCTCCAATGCGCAGCATCACACGTAGACGCCACAGCAAAATGAGCAGCATTTAGTTAAGTATGTTCGGCCAAGGACAGCGGTCGGCGCTCACAAGCGAAAACGCCGAATTTCGACTTCGTTGGCACAAGGATGCGTCGAAGTACGAAGATTCGGCGTCGTAATAGGCCACGTCTATGGGCAAACGCTGACGTAGATGTTTGGTTTTGCACGGGGTTCGGCAACCGTGCAATCTTCTTTGGTGCAACGAAAGGCCAACGGTCCAACGACTTTCATCATGGCTTCGTAAGAAACACCCGCGTTGATTCCCAGAACAACCGCGTCGGTTTGATCCGATGCCCACTTACTTAGCTGGAACCAGTCCAGAGCGCCAATTTCCGCCTCATAGGCGGCGACATCTATTGCGCCGGTCTCCGGATTCAGTGCGCCGGCGATGACTTTGCCGCCATTTGTTAGCAAGACTGCGGCTGTCGGCGCCGGCATTGCAGGTGCCGATTCCCCGGTATAACCAAAAGTCGTGCAACTGGCAGTCCCGCCCGGAAAGACAATTGTCTTCGCAGCCGCATCCGCGCGGGGAAACAAAATAATCTCCGTCGCTGCTTTTGCGTTGGTTCCGTCAAAGCGCCGTCGACCGACGAGGTATACCGCCTGATTCAAAATCGATTGCTCTTCCTCCGGAATCAACACGGGCGACCATGCTGCACTCATCACGGCCCCTGCAGGAGTTTCTTTTGCCGCCATAATGGCGATCTGCCCCTGTTTTAGTTCGGGTTCGCCAGCACGGCGAATCTCGCTCAGGTTTTTCGCAAATACCGATTCCATCTCTCGGGCTTTGGCCTCGGACAAAGCAAAACTTTCATCTGCCGATGACTCCAGATCTCGGTCTCCAAACTTAACACCACGCGGCCCTATATTAAGAATTAGGCGCTGGCTCGCTGGAAGGAACGCCATTGAATCCGGCAGGATTGGATATTCTTCACAGTCTTGTTTGAGTTTTTCAATGAGCCCTTCAAACATCCCTTTGAGATACTTCAGCGCCGGCATATACGGTGTATCAGGGTGATTTTGCATCACAATCTCGACGCGACGTACCAACACCTGATAATAGGGTTTCATGACCGCAACACCACGACATTCGAACGCAATGTTGCGACAATATTGGCCATACTCCTGATCACACGCGGCATATTCGGGTGTTCCGTCTTCAAGCGATAGAACTTCTTTACAAAAGGTAGGAAAACGATCGGAGCAAAGGCGGGCGATATATTCCTCAAAACGTTCTGCGTTTAGCGACGGGAAATTGAAAGCCAACTGCCAATACCGAAACACCGCGGTAGGCCGATTTTCGGCAGGAATATCCTGGAGACCGAAGATGTAGCTTGCGTGCAGAAACAAGAGCTCAAACATCGCGTCGTCGTAGAACGGCCCGGTTTTGTTTTCCGCCGAGTAGTCCCGAAGAAACTGATAGTATTCACGCAAATCGGCGCTTGTCTTGTCTACAAAGAAACGTTTCCAGTACTTCTCGCCAGTCTGTAAGTATGCGAGATATTTCGGAATTAGCTTCTCCAATTCCGTACCGGGGTATTTGGGAGCCATGTCTTTAAAGGTCCCAACAGCAGTGTCGGTCGATATCTGTTTTTCCCAGTCCATTAGCGGATGGGCCGCAGATCCATCCCACTGGAGATTCTCCAGATCCAGTTGTTTCAGGCCCGATGCAATCCGCTCATCTCGCTCGGCGAGTAGTTTTTTGATCTGCTCTTTGCCTTGCTCCGCCCGCGCCAGAAGCTTCTCTTGCAGGGTTTCTTTGACGCGCGTCTCGCATCCGCCCATGCACAGAGCCCACGCGAGGGTCACAAGAGATACCCAAAGCCCACGCTTCATTCGTCTCCTCCATCCTCTACCGACCGTGGTTGAATGGGTGGCGCGTAGTTTCGCTACCACCGTCCCCCGGTCAATTGCCGCAGGATGATAGTGGGAAGTCCGTGAAAACGTCAACAAGGAGGGCAATTAAATTGCGGCAATTGTATCACAAAGTTTGTGTAACAGGATTTCCGTAACAATCGCCGACGCCGATATCTTAGAGGGTGTTTGGGAAAAAAATAACGGCGAGCGGGACAGTGGCCGTAGCGAGGCGGGCCTGCCGACTGAGGCCCACCGGAGGCGTACCCGAAGGTACGCTGAGG
>JABWCM010000163.1 GCA_013360285.1 Myxococcales bacterium | reverse complement strand
TGAGCCACGGCAAAACGAGCAGTGCCAATCCGCCCAAAAACAGCGGTGAGAGTACGCCCATCAGACACCTCCTGTGCGACCAAATCGCCGGCTGGTGGTCAACAGCGCCCGGTTTCGCCGGTGCAAAAATTGATGTAACGCGCGATCTAAAGGTTCGGAACACACAAATTCATCCGTATCTATTTCGGAAGACAAACAGGCCTGGCGAATGGCGTCAAAATGGCGTTTGCGGTTTTCCAGATAACCTGCGCGCACGGCATCGGGAACGGCAAATTGTTCGCGGCCATCTTCGGCATCCACAAGGGTGATGGTGCGGTCAAACGGAAAGGTTTGTTCTGCAGGATCGCTGATCTGGAACACCAGCACATCGTGGCGCTGTGCGCGCAAAGATCGCAAATGCCCAATCATGTCGTCAATGGGATGCAACAGGTCGCTGATCAACACCACCATGCCGCGTGCAGGCAACATATCGCCCATGGCTTGCAAGATACCCGCCGTATTGGTTTTTTGACCTTCGGGTGTTAACTTGTGAAGTGCGATCAAAATGCGGTGCAATTGCCCGGCCTGTCGCCGGGCGGGAATGTGTGTGGCTAATTGCGGTGGGAAGACGCCGGCGGGAGTCGATTTTTGTCCATGGACAGGACTTTGTTTTTCGACCGGAGCGTCGACCCAGTGTCAGAAACTTTGTCCTAAGAACAAACCTTTGGTGGAGTGCCCGGTAGGCTTTGGGTGTAAGAGTTTCACCTTTACGTCACCATTTCCAAATAAACCTGTGCTTGTCTGCGTTCCGGAATAGGGCGGTTATCCTTGCCGCGTTATCTTATGGTTTTGTTTCTTGTCTTACCTATATCGTGGGCGAAAGCTCATGTGTTTAGCCTCCCAACGGGGAAGTGGTAGTATGCGACTGTTGGATGGTTTGCAGAAAAGTCATGTGTTAACCCAACTAAAAGTTGATTCCAAACGAGCGTTGTTTGAACATGTTGCCCCTCTGGTTTGCCGAAGCCGCCCCGAACTGTCCAGCGATCTAGTGCTCGAGCGGTTGTGGGAACGGGAGAGTCAGGCGTCGACGGCGATTGGGCCGGACGTCGCTATTCCGCACGCGATGGTGCCGGGTCTGACCGAGAACGTGTTGTGGATTTGTTCGTTGGCAGATCCTTTGGACTATGACAACAACGGAGAGTCCTTTGTGCAGTTGGTTTTTGTGTTGTTAAGTCCTGCTGACCGTCCGGGAATGCATATTAAAACCCTCGCTAGGATAGCTAGAATGTGCAGTCAATCCGGATTTATTGCTAAGATAACAGCCGCACGAACACCAGATCAAGCGTACCGGTGTATTGAAGAGGCAGACGAGCGGTTGTAATCCACCGTAGCAGCTTCGTTATGCGAACTGTCAACCAGATTGCATTGGACGGGTCATTGAGAAAGGTCACCGTCGTTCGGAGCCCAAAAATCGGGCCTGAGCTTTCATAATCCAGGTGGCTACAGTAGTATACATGGTTAAAAATATCTCGGATTACACTGGCGTCATACCTCCACTACTGAACAGGGTTTCTCATTCGGGTCACCCCTTCGAGCAACCCCTGCGATAGTTTAAGGCCTGGCGGCAGGGGTTTGGGGGCGGAACGGGTGGGGCAAAGAAATGGATGAAGAAAACTGTTCGGATCGGCTCTCGCGCCGTTTACTTACGCATAAGTCTTCACGTTGCGATGTTTTTGGCACCCTCCACGCGGGTACCAAATGACTTACTTAATCCAAAATCGGTGAATTGGTGACGAGACCGTCGGCTGTTATGGGTTCCATGTTTCCAAATACGGCGCGGTGATGTCGCGCCAATGCTGTTTGCACCGCCTTTTCTTGAGTTCGGTTTGCGGGAACATTGGTTTGTGTGGACTCGTAACGTATTGATATCACTTCGATAATTCGTATGTTTTGCTTTGCCTTCAAATCGACTCTGGCTATCAAGTTTTCGCCGGACAGGACTGGAAGACAGTAGTATCCGTACTTTCTTTGGTGCGCCGGTTTATAGATTTCAAGAATTTGATCGAAGCCGAACAATAATGCTACTCGGCTTCGATCCCACAGAACTGGGTCAAAGGGCGACAACAGAGTTGTTATCGAATCAGTTGGTTTCCACTTTGCCAATTCGTCGAGTTTCGAAAGAACTTCAGGCGTGACCCAAATCGCAATCTGTTGTTTTGAATCGATTTTGAGCGATGCGGGAACGATTCGATTTTCCTCATGTAGTCGCGAAATGCACCGCTTTATTTGTGGGCCACGGTTGGTTAGTCGCCATGTTGCTGCCATGGTTGACCCCGTAGCCCATCCGTGCCCTTGCAGCGCCTTGAGTAGCAGCCAGCGAATCGCTTCGTCTTCCGGTATTGCCGTTCGGTACGATGCAGGAATAACTCGGTCTCGCAAATCGAATGTACGAAGAAATCGATTGCGTGCCGAAATTGCCAACTCGCCGCACGACCACAAGGCGTCGCATATTTTTTTTGCTAATTTTAGGTCCCAAAACCCTCGGCCTCGATCTCCTTCCAAATCGGCCGACCGGACGGGACCATCGGTCTCAATACGCCGTAGTATCTTGTCGACTTCCCCGGGGTGCTCGTCAATAATATTTCCCCACCAGGGGTGACTTTTGTACTGCTGCCTTCGAAATTCAAACACGGGATAAGAAGATAGGGGCATCCAACATGCTTCGTGCCCCCAATATTCGAAATGAGGCTCACCGGGCTGTAGTAGCTGCTCGCCGGTCGCGGTGGAAAAACCATCCAGCCTTGAAGCCAGTACCAATGAATGGCTTCTGGCGCCACTAATAGGAATTGTGTCGAGTTGCAGATAGCCAAAGTGTTCGATAACACGTCTTGCCCAAATTCGACTGTCATCGTCGTTGTGGAGCCGCCGTGGAAACGGTTGCCCTTGCAAATTCAGCAGTCCGGCAGCGTACAAGGCAAGCCGCCGCGCCAACGGAATGTCCAGACTGATGTGGTGGTGGGAGGTTGGCATGCGCGAATTCGTCTCGGAGGTAACGGTTCACAGAAACCGTTGAAAAAACAAGACCACTGCTTGCTGATAAACATCTTGGTTCTCTTTTTTTGAGTACCCGTGTCCTTCATTAAGTGCGTTCATGTACCACACGTCTTTTTTGTCTTTGCGCAGCGCGGCGACGATTTGTTCCGCCTCAGTCACGGGAACACGTGGGTCATTTTGCCCCTGTACCACGAATAGGGGAACATTGATTTGCTCAACTCGTTTGAGTGGGCTGATTTTGTCAAAGAATGCCCGCATTTCTGGGTCCCTTTCGTCACCGTATTCCGCTCGTCGCAGATCGCGGCGGTAATCCTTGGTATTTTCAAGAAATGTAACAAAATTGGAAATTCCGACGATGTCTACCGCTGCTTTCAGCCGGTTGCTATAGTGAACGGCGCTGGCCAGTACCATGTAGCCGCCGTAGCTGCCTCCGAAGACGGCAACACGGCTGGAATCCAAGTCCGGCTGGGTCTGAATCCAATCCAACAATGCACCAATGTCTTTGACGGAATCCTCGCGCAGCTTTCCATTGTCCAAGTCCACGTATTCTTTTCCGTAGCCTGATGACCCTCGGACGTTCGGAGCGATGACGGCTGCTCCGAGTTTGTCGAGCCACAATTGGTACGTACTTGCAAATCCAGGTTGATACTGGGCCTCTGGACCTCCATGAATGGAAATAATTACCGGGTGCGGCCCAGATTTATTTGGTTTGAATACAAATGCCGGAATTTGTCGTTGGTCAAATGACGGAAATCGCACGAGTTGGGGTTGGATGAATCGTGTGGTGTCCAGTCCACCGACTTCGCTGTAGGTCCATCGGCTCAAACCCTTTGCTTCCGTCGGCCGTTTGCCAAGTGCCAATACAAATGTGTCGCTTGGAGTTTGCGCGGTGTTCAGCGTTAGCCCTAAATTAGTTCCGTCTTCGCTAAATTGAATCCCACTTACGAGTCCTATAGGGAGGTTTTTTACCGGAGCAAATTGAAGAGTCTCTAGGTTGAGCAAATACAGCTTGTGAAATCCATCTTCGTTAACTGAGAACGCAGCGCGTTTACCAACCGGTGAAATTGCGAAATCGGTTACATCCCAAGGGATTTGGTGCGTGATGACCTGTATCTTAGTGGAATCAAGTCGTCTGTAGGATAGTTGCTGGAATTCGCTGTGGGTGTTTGTTACGAAAAACAAACCTTGGCCTTGTGAATCATAGGCAAACGCCCGGTTGACCGAAGTCGGTTCGGTGGAGCCGACAATCAGTGTTCGTTCACCGGAGGCAACATCCACCACGTAGATACTGGAATCGTTGGCGTCGACATACTTCTGTACCAGCAACTTCGTGCTGTCCGGCGAGAATTCCACCGGAGCCCAATGGGCGCCGTCCGGGGCTTCAACAAGCATGCGCGCGCTGTCGGGTTGTTGGGGATCCAAAATCCAGATGTCGTTGGCCGTGCCGTTTCGCCGTGTACTTTGATAAGCCAACCAATTTCCTGTTCGGTCCCACTTCATGAAACCGTTTCTTGATTGGCCGTCTGTGAGGCGTTTGCTGGTTGCATCCGCGGGGTCAAACAGAAAAATCTGAGTATTTTCGTTGCCTCCACTGTCCATCGTAAACGCGAGGTGATTTGTGTGTGGTCGCCGTTCGATGAGACCGACGGGTTCCCTAAAAAAGGTCAACTGATGCCTGGCCCCGCCCGCCGTGTCTACTCGATGGATTTGGTTGGTGTCGCCAAATCGGGTTGTTATGAAGACGCCTGTTCCGTCCTTGTTGAAAGCACGAAAAATTGCTGAACGGACGTTTTGATATCTGTTTAGGTCCTCGACAATAGATTGAGGAATCTCTGGGATGTCATGTAGCACTAGATTGCCATTGTTGACTGTGCGGACAAGGTTTTGCGCAAACAATTCCGTGCTGACACACAATAGTGCGGCCATTACGATGCGGGAAGCACATGTTGTCATTCCGTTCTCCTGGAGTGCACTTGAGCGGCGGCCTGAGTCTTTGGTCTAACCGCAGGGCACAAGTAATTGATCTTCTAAAAATCCCTCGAGAATTTCCAGGGCGTCCTGCGGGCCGGCACCCATCTCGATTACAGTGCTGGCTAAAATGTCCGTAGTGGTGGGTGATTTCGCGATGTGAAGCAGGACGGCAAGTTCTGGGCTAAGTTCTTCCAGCGTAATGTTTCCACTTTTGGGCGCCGTACGCATCACCAGCACATGTTGGGTGTCGTCGGGATAGACTGGACTGATGCCATCCAGGCAAATCTGGTTACTTACAAGACAGTTAAACACCGCTTCATCAGTTCCCATCGTCGTTCGTATACTGCCGATTAACTGCAAAGCGCCGCAGTATACGTCAACCAGGGCGGCCAGTGGGCTTAACCGAAACTTAGCCCCGTCGGAGTGAGTTATCGGTGGCATTTGTGCTCTTCGAACCGTTGCCATCGCTTCTTCAATGGTTGCGGTTGCGGTCAATGAGCGTGACCACAGATTGTCGGTGTTTTGAGCGACGTCCCGCAACCAAGCGGCAAAAGCCGTCACTAAATAGTCGCCCTTGCGCACACTGTCGTGGAATCTGGCGCTGGAAAAAAAATTGTCAAGGAGAGGGAGACCACCGACGATTTTGGCCGCGAGTGTTGCAGAAACCGGATATTCCTCAACCAAAGCGTGTAGAGACCGGGTACGCCTCAGTGGATCCGTACCCCATGCGCGACGGTCCGAAGTAGTGAGCCAATTTCGTTGTTCTTCCGTAATTTGCTCCACTTTTAGAGTGTTCGCGCTATCAGCATATACGGAGTTCGCAAATTCCGGGTCATATAGCATTCGAACGACGATTTGCTGCACTGTCTTATGGGACATGCGCGCGCTCCATGGCATCAATCGAGGGAAGACCGGTCCTAATTTGCTCCATTGTTGTCAGAATATGCTGAAAATGTGGCAGCGTCTTTGAAATCAAATTCCGTTCGCATTCAAACACCACCGCTCGCAGTTGTGACGTGCGAAGGCAGGCGTTTTCAAACACGGTCCACGTATCCGGCAGCACATTGGTACTGTGATCGTCTTCAATAAACCAATAGTCGCCAACATGACTCTGTGTGCTGCCGGCGACGTGCATTTCTATGACGCGACTCCAATCCAGAGCATCAAAACCGGCCAGCGGCTCATAGCCCATCGCATTTTGGTAAATTGCTAAGTGAGCACAATCCAATAATATTCCCGTATCTGCCAGCTCACATAAGCGGGCAAAGAACTCTAATATATGAAGATCGCCGACAAAAACAGATCCCGGGGGATTTTCAGGAAGGACTTCAAGGCCGGTTTCTTCGCGCAACCGGATGATTCCTTCGGCCATTTCCTTTGCGGCGTCGTCGGTTAGAACAGGAGGAAGCAATAGCATGTGGTTGCGGTCACGAGGTCCAAAGTGCCACAGGCCGGCATCCCCGCACATCCACGCGGGTTGGAGAAGCCCACAGTATCGCCTCACAAGGTCAAGCCAGTCTTCGCAGTAATCTGCGGGGTCATCCAAGTTAACGTCGAGAAAATGGTACGTCGTCGGAAGACCCTGTGAAGACCACCAGGACGCCAACGCGTCGAGACCCTTGCTTGTTTCGATGCCTACCTCAAGAAATGTGGCAAATTCGGGATGCGACTGGCGCAATATTTTGATGTCCAGCGAATTTTTTTGCAGTACTGCGCCGTATTCCGTAGAAACGCCGATTCCAAGGTATGGAAGCTGCGAGACTCGCTCCGAAAAGCTCATGTTTGTTTCCTGAAGGTACCTAAAGGGTCAGCTTCAAGCCGGGAGGGACCCTGGAGCGGCCGCTTCCGTATTCCCGCTGACCCTCTGAGAAGGTGTTTAAATATTTATCCTCGGCGAGCGAGGCTATGGCCGTAGCGAGCTGGTTTTGTCGACCGAGGCCCACCGGATGCGTACCCACAGCTACGTCGAGGATGGGGCAGACCGAGACAAGGCTGATTCGCTACGGCTCCTGTTTCGCTCACCGGCAATTTTTTCGAAAACACCCGGTTCATGTTGTGACGGTCACGCCGATGTTTACGCGTTGCAACATTGGCTCAAATCACGCATCGTGAGACTTTGTCGACGGATGGGAATCGACCGGTACCCAAAGTTTGCCATAACCAAATGGATGATTCGAGTGAAAATGTGCATACCAGGTCCTTATGCAGGGAAAACGAATGGATGAATTGTTACTTAAGGAGAGAATCGCGGCTCATTTAGCGCAGCAAACCGGCACCGTTTGGGACATTGAAGAAGTAAAACCATTACCCGGAGGCGCATGCCAAGACAACCTGTTGGTTGTGGCAGTTGAAAACGGGTTTCCCGCAATGCGTTTAGTATTGCGCAGTGACGCACCGCGGCCATTGCAAGGCAGTTTGAAGCGCGAGCAGGAGTTAAACGTCATCACGGCTGCGGTTTCTGCCGGAGTCAAAACGCCTCCAGCACGGTGGTTTGGGGCAGACTTAGTCCGAAACACGGCAGGGGGGTATTTTATGGACTGGGTGGAAGGGACGGCGATTGGCCGGAAGGTGGTCACGTCCGCGCAGTTAGCTGGTGCCAGGATGCGATTGGCGGCAGAACTGGCAGAGCAACTGGTGAGGATTCACTCTATCCTACCTACTACCTATCCCCAGCTCATATCCAGTTTGGGTGCGCCACCGGACGATCCGACGGAGGCAGTCCTTCGGCAGTTGCAAAAGTCAGTTGAAACGTTTGTTGAACCCCATCCCGCATTGGATTTGGCAATTCGCTGGCTTTGGGACCACAAACCCGCTGTCGAGTCCGTTAACTTAGTTCACGGCGACTTCCGAGTTGGTAATTTTATGGTGAGCCCAGTTGGGCTCGTTGCCGTTGTTGACTGGGAGTTTGCCCATTGGGGGTCCATTTATGAAGATCTCGGTTGGATCTCGGTACGAGATTGGCGTTTTGGGCAGAATAAATTGCCAGTTGGTGGATTTTCTGACCGTGAGACGTTTCTTTCTGCTTATGAAAGATATTCCGGTCGAACCATAAATCGGCGTACCGTACGATTTTGGGAAGCCGTGGGAAACGTGCGGTGGGCGGTCGGATGTGTGCAGCAGGGGGAGCGTTATCTTAGTGGAGAGCAACAAGATATCGAGCTTTTGGCGATCAGTCTGCGTACTTCAGAGATGGAGTATGAAGCTCTCCGACTTATTGAGCGGATGGAGGAATGTGTTGATGCAGAAAAGACCTGATGTGGATACCTTGTTGGCGGCCGCCATTTTCTTTTTGGAACACGATATCAAACATCACCTGTCGGACCCCGCAATCACCTTTCGGGCGATTGTGGCAGCCAGATTGCTGACAGCGGTTCGGATACAGATTCGGCAACGGTCGGAAATTGACGGGAACCACCTAGATGAGGAACCGCTTGATAGACGCTGGCTGGCCGATCCTGCCTTTCTGGAATCTGTTCGGACCGGACGAGTGTCGGCAGAAGAACAGAAGTTGGCGCGAAGTGAGGTGAAAGAGTCTCTAAGACAACGACTTCGGCTCTTGTCGCCGCAGTTTGATTTGACCGATACCGTAGGTGACTGATCGTTTTGCGTAAACAACAACCCAGTCAGGTGTGTGGTGTTAAATAGGGGTATTCATGATCCAGCCGAATTTGAGCCGGATCGTCCGGAAAAATCCTGAGAGTTTGTGAAAAAATAGCTGAACGAACTTGGACGGATGCTTTTGGCCCCACTGCCCAGAAAAAAACCTGCGCCATATTCCTGATATGACTCGGTTTTTTTCCGTGCATCGGGACCAAAATCCTCGCTTCCAAGTCCGTCCCCATATTTTTTCACAAACTCTGAGTGATATCAGAAATATGGCGCAAGGAGTTTTCCGGGTAAGACTGCCAAAGGCGGCTAGGGTGTAGAATTCATCCAAAAACATCCCATACTTAGGAGTCACATCATGGACTTTTCAATTCCAGAACCGATACGCACCGTCCAGCTTCGTGTGCGCAACTTTGTTTCTGAGCACATCATCCCAAATGAAAACAAAGTGCTGGAACAGGACAGGCGTGGAGAAAGGGCCGCGATGTCGGAACTACAGCAGACGGCTCGGTCGATGGGTCTTTGGACGCCGCATTTGCCGGTCGAATTAGGTGGCCAAGGGCTCGGTGTTCTGGGAATGTGCGCGTTGTTTCGGGAAATGGGACGGTCCATGATCGGAGCGCGGGTTTTTCATTGCGATGCTCCAGATCAAGGGAATATGGACTTGCTGGCAAAGGCGGCGGGACCGATTATCCGACAACGTTATTTGGAACCGTTGGTGCGCGGCGAAATCACGAGCGCTTTTTGTATGACCGAGCCCGCTCCTGGCGCCGGCTCGGATCCGTCGTTGTTACGGACTTCGGCCTATTGGGATGGATTGCAGTGGGTCCTTGATGGACACAAATGGTATTCCACGGGTGCAAGAGATGCCGCATTCCTTATCGTCATGGCACGGACCTCAAATGATCGGAAATCTGGTGCCACCATGTTTGTGGTTGATCGTCATGCACCGGGAGTATCATACGTTCGGGACATTCCGACTATGGCGGAACCTTTGCTGGCACATCGGGAAGCAGAGTTGAAGTTCGATGGGGTTCGTTTGGGTCCGGACGCGGTATTGGGTGAGGTTGGAGATGGTTTTGGTCTGGCACAGGCTAGGTTGGTTCCGGCGCGTCTAACTCACTGTATGCGATGGTTGGGATTGGCGGACCGTACGCTGACGACGTGTCGGGATTACCTCGGAAGTCGAATGGCATTTGGAAAATTGCTGGCCGAACATCAGTTGGTTCAACTGAAGATTGCGGAGGGAGCAACTGCTATTACTACCGGAAACTTATTGACTTTTTATTGTGCGCACCTTCTGGAGCATGGGAATTTCGCCACTGCAAAAACCGCGTCCTCGATGGCAAAAACACACGTCGCGCAGACTCTATGCAAAGTATTGGATGACGCCATTCAACTGCACGGGGGGAAAGGTTACAGTGATGACTTACCGTTCGCCCAGTGGTATCGCCATGCCCGCGCTGCGCGTATTGCGGACGGACCTGACGAAGTCCATCAACTGGTCGTTGCAAGGGAGTTTTTGAGCGGAAGGTTTAGTTTGTTAGGTGAGTAAGACGGTTGATAAGTTACATGTTGGCTCAATACTACATCGGAGCACCTTCGACAAAATACTTAACAAATATGTCAGGTTTGGGCGAGTTTTCCTCTACGCGCTTTGTGTAAACATCTTCAAGTTTTGTTCCCGTTGCAGTCAACTTCTGCGCAGCGTCAAATTCGCGTTGCACCATTCCCTTGATCCCAAAGTACGAGCCCCATCCCACCTGCGGTTTGCCATTGACAAAAAACGCCGGTGTTCCGCGAGCGTCAAGCATATCGGCGGCTTTGCCTTCGGTACGAACCTGGGCAATGATCGCTTCATTTGTCAAGTCTTTACGGAATTGCTCCATATCAAGGCCAAGAGACTGTGCGTATTGCTCAAAGTCCGCATCTGACAGTTTTCCGGGATTTTGAAATAATAGGTTATGAAACTCCCAGAATTTCCCTTGTTTATGAGCTGCCATGGAAGCAACAGCAGCAGGTTCCGCGCGTGGATGAGATTCTAGAGCGTGATGACGAAATTCGATGCGTACTTTATCGCCCATTTCGCGAGCCAAACCTTCAATTGGCTTTACCACGCGGCGGCAAACGGGACATTGAAAATCCGATGAGATCACAAGTGTGACCGGAGCGGTGGCCGCTCCCAAAACCGGTGGTGGCAACCAGCCGTCGGGCGCCTTTGGTAACTTGGGGACGCTGGGCTTCGGCAGGGGAGTTCCGTCATCCTTCGGGACTCCTTCCTCGGTGGGAAGTCCATCGTCGGCCACAGGAGGGGTCGGCCTAGGTGGAGGCGGCGTGTTTTCGATCGGAGGCGGCGTTGGCTGACTCGGCACACTGGACGCGACTGCCGCCACGGCCTTCGGTGTTTCAGTCGGCTGGGATGCGACCGTAGGAGGTGTCGCTGTATGTTCGGCTGGCGATGGAACCGAAAGTTGCTGTGGTAGGTTGCTGTCGCGGCTGTTGGTCCACAAAACCAACGCTCCGGCAATCAACACCAGAATACCCAATAATACCAAAAATGATTGTTTTTGCATCGTGCAGGCTCCTCAAAAAACAGGCGGCACAGCATAGAAAGCACATGCCATTGCGTCAACCCCAACCGCAGTGAAAGAATTTCACGATTTGGGTTTTCCGTCTGCGCCGAGGCACTGCAACTGTGGTGCCTCGGGGTCGCCAATTAGTCCACAGTCGCCTTCGCACATTTGATACAACAAAAATTCGCCTCCCGTGCACCGAAGTTCGGCAGAGAAGTCGTTGGTACAAGCAACCAGGCCTTCCGCAGCGCATGGGTCACCCTCATCTGCAATACCCAGGGGGCCGTCTATTTGTTCAACGTTGCATGCGAACAACACGAGGATAAACAGAAAAGTGGTAAGATAACGCTTGGGCGTTGGCATCTTTTCAACACTTTTTGGGAAAAAAGGAACCCCGAGGCTTCTGCAACGGACGACCGTTGCCCGCAGGGTGAATCTGCGGGGCCTCGGGGTGCGGTGGTGCCTGGGCGACCAGGCGGAGACCACACGAATGATGGGATCGACCTAGCCGGTCACCACCTCACGCGTCACCGTTAAACTTAAAATCACTGGATCACCTCCTTTTGCCAGCGCACCTTTGTTCGCGGGACCCAGTTCCCGCTCCGATGGTCGTACGCTCATTTCACGATTCATCGGACCGACTTTCGCGGCATGGTTAGTGCCTGTGTCGGAACCTATAGATAAGATTAAGGACCCCTTGTGGTCGATGCAAGCGTTTTGTTTTCGATGGATACGACATGAACTAGGTGGCTGGTGTTTTTTAGGGAATTTCACGATCCAGCCGAATTTGCGCCGAATTGTCCGAAAAAATCCTGAGGAATATCGGGAATGTGCCGCAGGGATTTTTGCGGGCGAGGCGGCAAAATACGGCCGTGAAAAAAATTTTAATTAAAAACACCACACACCTAGCCCGGAGTCGTCACGAGTTTTTGGTTACGACCAGCGATCCGGTAGCAATTTTCAGTGTCGTAAGTCCTTTGTTTTTTGTTTATCGCTGTCCTGCCGAGGTGTTAAAAACATCCACTACGTTCAAGCGCCGTCGGCGCATTGCGGTACAGAATCATTAGAAATGCGGGTTAAAAGATTCCCTGAAGACCGAGAGTGTAAGACGACGTAACCAAGTCGGTTGAATTTCCGTCCGCTTCAAAATGTAGATAAGCAATCTGGGCGTTGAGACCAAGCGACAGCCGCGGCATCAGCAAAACGCCTATTTCGGCTTCGAAACCTGGACTTACGGTGGAATATACCTGTACTCGGTCGTTTTCAGGGATGAGGGTGGAATCAACGTGCCGACGAAAAAACAACCACGCAACTCGCGGACCCAATGATGTGAAGAAGTCGCCGTACTGATATCGATACTGGATTGACGAGCCAATATTTGTCGCGAACAGGGCTTGATTGAGTTCGTGTATGTTTCCAACAGAAACCTGTTGCTCGCCGGTACCGAACATGGCGTCCAACTTGAGATCCAATCCGGGCAGTCCTAAGTTAAGTAAACGAACCTCAACTCCAAAAGTGACGGTGTTGTCTACATAAGAATCGCGGAAACTAGAGTTGTGAAAAAGCTGAATGCCAATGCGCGCTGCGACTCCTACCGCCAATTCCTCACCTCGGTTGGAATAGGCCGCCACGGTTGTCGCCTCCATCGCTGTTGGTTCGACAATTACTTCCGTGTTTGGGGCAACGTCGATATGGGCAACTTTCAAACGGTCACCCTGTCGATCATAAACGTACAGAACACCTGGTCGAACGGCAAGAGAACGCGATTCTCCGGGAATTTTCGCTAGTTCTGCTATCATTGTGTCGGTTTTGGGGTCAAATACCAGATATTCTCCGGATGCGTATTTGGGAAACGTCAACAGAGATTGGGCACGTCCCAAATTGGTGACGATGAAGTCACCGCTATGTACGGACTCGAAATGCGGATGCTGTAAACCTCCTTGGCTGTGGCGGGTGCGTCGAACGGTCGCGTGGTAGGCATATTGATACAGCTCGGATAAGCTAACGCGCTGATCTCCAGAAAAATCGGCGGCACCACGCAGGCCACTGATGACCGAGTGCGTAAAAAATGAACTTCGTAACTCATCGGATTCCTGGGATGTTTCTGTTGCCGAACTCGACGTAAGAATCGCGTATCCCGCAGAATTGAGCATGTCTTCCACAGAGAGAGGAAACGCATCAATTCGTTTTCCACCCTTCGTACGAAGAATTCCGCCTGAATGGCAAGCATCGACGACTCCTAGCCGCATAGTCGCCGCTGAATCACGAAGTAACGACTTGATTTCGTCGATTTCGAGATACGTGGTTCCAAGTTCGATTCGATTCTGTCGGCCGTGGCCGGAAAAATAAAAAACAAAGTCGATCTGACTCGTACCGTGGGATTTTGCGTTCGCCATTGCCGTTCGAAGTTGCGAAATCGCATCGCGTACTATGTTTACGTCTGCTCCAAGCAGCAAGGTGACGTCGTCTTTGCGAAATCCTCCAATATCGACCAGAACGTCTCGTAATGCACGAGCATCGGTTTCTGCGTGGCGCAATGGTATCTGATCTGCCGCACCTGTATTGTTACCGATTACCAATGCAAACCGGCGGACCTCTGCAAATGCGGAGTCGAACAACCCACTCGTTAGCAAAACACACAGCGCTGCTGTACGAATTCGTTTCATGGAGCTACTCGGCGATTTTCTGAAACCAAATCGATGCTTGGGCAATCTCATTTGACATTGGCAACTGGTCGATATGACCAATGTCCAGCTTACCTTTTTGCGGATCGGCATATAGCTGTTTTACCGCGTAGCTCACATCATCAAATCGCAGCGGGTCAGTGGAAAATAGGGCGAAAATTCGTTCGAATCCAACAAAATTGTCCAATTCGATCCCACCAGGCAGGGGAACGTTCATTCCCGGGACTATTTCCATACTTCGTGAACCATCATCGGGATAAAGTGGAGTGACGAGGCCGGTATCGTCCACGCTCACTACCAAGATATAGGATAGTCCGTCGGAATCATAGGATAACCGCAGTTGATCCCCTTCGCGCAGCAGATCACCATTCGCTACAGCGCGGCCAATGCCGGGGGTGTGCAGGTTGGCGTACAACCGTACCATTCGGCGTTCCGGACGAACTGCGGTCGCGTGTGTGTCCACGGTTCCTTTGGGCCGAATCCCTTGAGCATTGGGGCGAAAAGTTTGGGAAGATGTAGAGTTGTGGTTGCTGGGCGGCCATTGCACAACAATGGCCAACAGCGCAGTTGCGACAACGCCAACAAGCGCGGCTCTTGGCAGTCGTGAACCCAACGTGTCCTGAAGCTTTTGTAAGTATTGGCGGAGAATCGATGTTTTGGGGGTGTGATCCATCCTTCGTTTCTCAAACGACTTGCGAAACTCCGAGTACGGATGAGTAGAGTAAAAAATCGCGCGTTCGCGGGACAAAGTGTTATCTACAGATGTCGCGGCTGGAAGGTCCGAAAGTCCACCTTTCTTCAAAAATTGTTCGTCTGCGTTGCACAACCCAGGTGGTCGCACAACATCAAGCAATTCATCAAACTCGATTTCGGTATCTTTTATGTGTGGGATGGTTTTTGGGTCGCTCATGATATCGTCCATTGGTTTCCGAGCGTCGTGCTGCTACGTGTTCCGTGACCAGGGGTCGGGCGCGCTGGTGAGATTGGCTGTGAGCCGGTCCCCGGTTCTCACAGCCAAACTAACCAGACGCTGCCCTGACCCGAATTTCCCGCCTTTGCCTCGGTTACGATGGCCGATTCGCTGCCACAATCTGTAACGTGCGCCCCTCCACGGGCTCAACGTACGGAAGTACGTTTGCGCGAGATTTGGGTTCACGTATCCAGAATTTGTGAGCATCTCGACTACCTCGTAACCAACCTCGGCGGAAAACGCGAGTTGACCCTTGATCCGCCTTTATCTAAGTAACTTAGATGTTCGGCGATTCAATCCAGCGGTTTAACCCGCCGGAGCCGCAATTCCGTCTTAGCGGATTGCGTCCGATTACCTCGTCTATCTGATCCGCGAACATCGCCGTTCCACCAGTGGCAAAGTGATCGGTTTTGTTGCGGGATACACAAGGCCTCGTTTTGAAATAGCCCAGTAACAAACTCTAACTTGGACTATGAAGATAATGTCTTAGAGGGTGTTTTGGTAAAAAATTACATTACGCGAGCCACTGGCCTACTGCGTCGGTCCTGCCGCGGTCGGCCCATCCTCAGCGTACCATTGGGTACGCCTCCGGTGGGCCTCGGTCGGCCCGACCGACTCGTTACGGCCACTGTTTCGCTCACCGGCAATTT
>JABWCM010000399.1 GCA_013360285.1 Myxococcales bacterium | reverse complement strand
TCCACCGCCGCTCGCTGTTCGGTAGACGTCGTCAGGCGTTCGGTAGATCAGCGATTGGTGTTTCCTTTCGGTGTTATAAAACACAAAGTATTGCTGGAGTCCCTGCTGTAACTCCGGGACAGTTACATAACGTTTCAGGTAGGTATCCTCGTGTTTGACGCGGTACCAGAGACGCTCCACGTAGTATTGTCCAGCGCTCGCCCCCGACCGTCCATACTAATGAGGATTCCATTGGCTTTTAGCACGCTGGTGAACACCTCACTCGTGAACTGACAGCCCTGATCCGTGTTGAATATCTCCGGCTTACCGTAGGTTTGTAACGCTTCGTCTGGGCACGCGACGCAAAACGCGCTGTCGAGGGTGTTCGATATCCGCCAGGCCAACACCTTACGCGAGTACAAATCGAGAATCGCAACCAAATATACGAACCCCGTTCCAGCCGAATATACGTGAACTCCGTGCCCCACACTTGATTGGGCCTTACCACGTTTAGTCCACGCAGCAAATACGGATAAATCGGGTGTTGGCGATTTCACAAGCTCATTGGCTGTTCTCACCCCACGAATCGCCTCAAGCGCAACCGTGGCCTTCAATTGATTGCTAAACATCCTCCGCCCTTTCTCAGTCATGGACCGCTCCTTCGTACTCGACACAGCACTCTTGTATGTCAACCTTAATTGAATGTCCAAAAAACGGGGTCCACTATAGTATCGGGCGAGCCCATTTGCCTTAACCGAAGTTCGTACCAGGATGCCCAGCGAAGCAGATCAAATGACCACGAATTCCGGTCGTGTGTCCGCGTGCGCCAAAGTCAGGGAATACACTTCAATAAATTTTCCGCAAACGCGCGTGCCTCTTCGGGATTTTTGACCTCGCCCCGAAGAATTGCGTCTTCAACCGCCGTCAGAACGATCCGGAAATGAGGTCCCGGTTTGAATCCCCAGGACATCAGATCGTGACCGCTGAGCAACCGTTGGGGCATCAACATGTTGTGATCGATCAAGGTTTGACGGTCCAACTCGCACCGTCGGGCGGCGGACAAATCCGCTTCGGCGGCGGTCGCAATGATTCGATGAAGGGTGATCGCATCCGGGATCAGGTCGTTTTGCAGAAAACGGCGGTGCGATGCGGTATCGAGGACAGCAATATCGGGAATTTGTTTACTCAACGTGATCATGTCGCGGATTCGCCGCCCATCGTGATTGGACATTCGCAGGCGGACACACACCTTGTGAATGGCTGAATCATTGAGTGGATACAAAAGCAACGCCAAAGCCAACGGGGGATCATGATGGCGGCAATGCGTCAACATGGCCGCCAACTGGTCGATCCGGTGGGCGGACGTTTCGATTTCCGGCAACACCCAACGCAACAACGCCGTTTCATAAAGTAAGCGGATTCCGGTGTGGCCGCCGCCTTCCGACAACGTGCGTAACAACTCATCGCGGACCCGTTCGGCGCTGACCACCACAATCGCCGAAGCATGGGTCCGCACCGCCTGAAACGTCGCGTCATCCATGCGGAACCCGAGCCGAGATGCAAATCGCACCGCCCGGAGCATTCGAAGCCGGTCTTCGGCGATTCGTTCCTCGGGATCACCAATCGCCCGAACGATACGAGCCGCGATATCGGCGACTCCGCCAACATAATCGATCACTTTTTGTTCAAAAGGGTCGTAAAGAAGCCCATTAATGGTGAAATCACGGCGTTTGACGTCCTCCACCGCGGTAGAAAACTGTACGGAATCGGGTCGCCGTCCGTCGGTATACAACGATTCGGTACGAAAAGTGGCGACTTCGAAACTCTCGCCCATCCACCGCACCTGAACCACTCCGAACTGGGCGCCGATGGGAATGGTTTTTTTGAAACTCTGGATCACCTGATCCGGCGTGGCGCTGGTTGTAATATCAAAATCTTTTGGTGGAATGCCCATCACCAAGTCGCGGACACAGCCGCCCGCCCAATAGGCTTCAAACCCTTTGTCGCGAAGGGTTTGGACTACTTGTTTGGCTTTGTCGGCGAGTGTGGGTGTCACAATGATTCCCTTTTAAAATACGGTTACGCGGTGGATGCCGCGACGGATTTATTCTACACTGCCGCCGTGAAAAAAACGCCTGCACCAAAAAAAACAACTTCCAGTATTCGCCGTACCAAACCGGAATCCAAAATCGATTCCCAATCCGCTCCGGTTTCCGCCGCGCTGATGCCGCCGGCTGCCGTGATTCCGGAAGTGCCGCCTAAGGGTAAGGCGGCAATAGGAGATTGGATTTGGACTTGTAGGCCGGGATTTGAAGTCGATTTGGCTCAAGAATTATTGTTGTTGTCGCCAAAATGTTTTGCAGCGCCACTTGATGGCCCTTTTGTCAAAAGTGTGCGGCGTCCGGCAATTCTGCCTGTACTTGGGCGGCAGGTGCTGTGTGTCCAGAGTATTCTCAGCACGAAAACCGGTTCGATAACCGACGTTGCAGCTAAGATAAGTGCGTCGATTCTCCGCGGACTGGCCAATGAAAAAGTAGTACCGGCATCGTCTCACTGGTCATTACATGTTTGGGGGCCCGATACCGAAGAAGGAAAAAAACAATCGGCGGCTATCGCCCAATGGCAAACAGCAGTTGTTCAGAAACTGCAGGCCGACGTGATTGGGCTGTCCGATCCCGCAGCATTGGGGCGCGATAAATCTCGGTCTTATGATCATGTTGTGGCGCAGGTCTGTTTTCCACGGGCGGAAACCGCATGGGTTGGGGTGACCCGACAGGGAGAACTTCCAAGCCGGTTTCCCGGAGGACAAAGAAGGCTTCAGTTGCCCAAAGGGGCACCTTCCCGAGCGTTTATGAAGTTGGACGAAGCTTTGGAGTGGCTGGGAGTGGCCCCAGGACCCGGCGACATATGTGTGGATTTGGGGGCAGCCCCGGGAGGGTGGACGTGGGGTCTATTAAAACGCGGCGCTCGGGTTATTGCCGTGGATTTGGGAAAACTCGACCCGGACGTTGCCAAAATGCGTAATCTGGCACATATCATCGGCAACGCGTTCCAGTTTTCACCCCCAGAAGGGGTAGATTGGTTATTTGGCGATATGGTGTGGCGACCATTGGAGGTGGCAGCGTTGATCGCCAGGTGGGGTAAAAACCATTGGGCCAGGTTTTTTGTGGTCAACATCAAGTTGGCGATGAAAAAAAAGGTCGAAATGATCTACCGGATCAAAACCATCCTGGAACAAGCCGGGTGGCGGGATGTAAAAGCCAGGCATTTGTACCATGATCGTGATGAAGTGACGTTCGTGGGGCACCGATGAACGTCTTTGAGGGTCAGCTTCAAGACGGAAGTGACCCTGGTCGAGCTAATTTAGCGCTGAATTGGCCGGGACCGGACTGAGGAATATCGGGAATATTCCGCAAGGAC
>JABWCM010000162.1 GCA_013360285.1 Myxococcales bacterium | reverse complement strand
GTTATAGGCTTCTGCATAGTTGGGTCGTCGCTCAACAGCATGGTTGGCCATCACAATGGATTCTTCGTATCGTTCGAGTTTGTAATAAACAAACGACAATTCGAGATAAGCTTCAGGGGATTGCCATTGCGAAACCATGTGCTCGGCGTTGGCCAATTCCTGTTTTTGTGCCTTTTCTGCCTGTGCAACAAACGCCAACGTTTTTGGATCGGATGCAGACAACGCCAAGGAATCTTGAATAAGTTTACGAAAAGCGACCCAGTCTTTTTGATAAATCAAGATTTCCATTTTCATGTAACGCGGCAGAAAATCGTGGGGAACATTGGCAATGGCCTGGTCCAAATACGGTAGACTCTCGGGAAGCCGCCCGGTCAGCCTTAGAAAGTCCGCGTAAAAATAATATGGCTGAGCAAGGCCGGAACCGAGTTGAATCGAACGTAGGTGGTGTTTTTCTGCGATAGCGTAGTTGCCTAATTTTGCTTCTACAACTCCTAAATTAATGGAAAGAGAAGGGTAATCCGGGGCGAATTCAAACGCCCGGTAGAAGTATTCACGCGCGGTTTCATAGTTCCCTTCCGAAAGAAGGGTTAACCCGAAATTCATCAATACTCGCGCGTTGCGCGGGCTCTTGTGGGTGGCGTCTAACCACAACGTGTGTTCTGAGTGCCAAACGCGGTTTCGTTCAACAGTCCCGATCGCATAACCAGGCAGGAAAACCATCGCAATAGCCCCAACAATGGGCGCAAACCGCGGACGAAATTGGAGCACCGCATGCCGAACAGCGTTGGGGACAGCGATCACGAGGCCTACGAATGGAAAATACATTCGATGGTCGTTCATCACTTCGGACAATGGCACAACACTTGTGGGTACCAGCGTAATGACAAACCACCACAGGCCAAACGAAGTGGGTCTCAGCGTTTTGGTTCGTGCCGAAAGGGTTGCTAAGACGAAGATTGTCACAACAAACACGATCCCGACCCACGTACGAATGTCGGCAAACCCGGGCAACACCTTCCAATCGGTGTCAATAGTCAGTTCAGTCGGTAAAAAAAACGACCGCATATAGTGAAGCCACACCCAGGGCTGCGTAAGAACATACAAGCCCCATGAATCACCTCCCGGGGTAAATGTGGGTGAATCCATTCGCCGCAAAAATACGGCCATTCCGATACAAACAACAAAAGCTGGTATCGATTGCCATATCGCGCGCAAAAACGATTTCCACCACCGAGCCCGCCAGAAATCCAAGTCCGATTCCAGTTCGAACAGCAGGATATACACGAGAAGTAGTGGAGCGAACATCACGGCCGGCGGCTTTGCCAATGCTCCGAGAATAGTCGGTACGAGATACAAACCAAAGCGGCGGAGGCGAGGAAATCGTTGATAAATCACCAACGAAATGATGGGGGTAAGCGTCGAGAGAATGTCCCCTCGTTGAATGATATAATTGACGGTTTCAGCGCTGACCGGGTGCAATGCATAAAGAGCGACGGCAAAAAACACGACAAAACGGTTGGATTGGTTCCATGACTCGTCAGGAGCAATACGTCGTGTCAGGTGATCAAACAGGAGCAGCATCATGACCAGTTGGGTGATAAACCACAGAAAACTGGTCAGATGGAAAAAAAATGGATGTAAACCACCTGCCAACCAATAATCTATTGCCAATGACGCAGACAACAGCGGGCGATAACCTTGATTGGTCGGCAAGGTGCTGAACGTACGCGCATCGGTAAAAAACCGCGGAATATTGTCGAGACTGCGGATCATCTGATTGTCTTCGATGGTGTGCCAGTCATCAAAGTGAAACGAATTGTCAAAATGATTGGCGTAAACGGCCAAGACGACCGCCAGGAGAACGCCATAAAATAGGTACCAACGTTTATTCACCCAAACACCTGTGAACATGACACTCCGAAAACCAACCCGACACATCCGCCGTCATAGACGGTACAAACACTACAGCAATGAGCCATGGTAGATTAGCCCACGGCGATACCATTGCAAACATACGACCCACAAGGTGGATAAACAAAGGTATGTTGTAACTGTTTTGGTGTGGTATTCCGCAAAAAATCTGGCAGAATGCGCACCCATTCCGCGGGGGCTAACAATTGAAAATGGAATAAGGAGTTCATCATGACGAAGCATGACCGACCGGTCAGTGAAAACATTACTTGGCATCACGGAAAACTCGATGACGCGATGCGTGAAGAAAAGTTGGGTCAAAAGGGCGCGATCGTTTGGCTTACGGGATTGTCGGCGTCAGGAAAATCCACGATTGCTCGGGAAGTGGAGTACCATCTTGTACAAAACGGGATCAACGCGGCCGTGCTGGATGGCGACAATATTCGCCATGGACTCAACAAAGACTTGGGTTTTTCCCCGGCGGACCGAACGGAGAACATTCGCCGAATCGGCGAGGTGGCCAAACTGATGGCCGATGCCAATATTATTGTCCTGACCGCATTTATTTCACCTTACAAAGCTGATCGAAACATGGTTCGAGCCCTGGTGAAGCCCGGACAGTTTATTGAAGCGTATGTAGACGCATCTTTGTCGGTATGCGAGGAACGCGACCCCAAAGGGTTGTACAAAAAGGCCAGAATGGGCCAGATTCCCGAGTTCACTGGTATTAGCGCACCGTACGAGGCTCCAGACAACCCGGAACTGGTGATTCGTGCTGGTGAAGAATCCATTGAAGAGTCGACCAAAGCCGTGATCGACTACTTACAAAGCAGCGGTATTCTGTAATAGACCACGGAGGACGCCATGGAGAGCAGCACAGTTGTAACACACGATTGGGCGGCCGAGGTCGAGCGGCTCAACGGAATCACCGACGCGGTGGACTTGCTGACCGAGGTGTTTCGGACCTTCGGAAAGCGGGCTGCGATTGGAACCAGCGGCCAGCTCTCCGGCGTCACCCTAGTGGATTTGGCGTATCGCACCGGGCTGCCGTTTCGGGCGTTTGCCGTCGATACGTTGCGGCTTCATCCGTCGACTTATAAGTTGTGGGATGATTTGCAGAAACGTTATGGATTTGAGTTGGAAATTTTCCGACCCGATCCCGAGCACGTGGACAAAATGGTTCGTCAACACGGGGAGTACCTGTTTTTTGATAGCCAAAGCAAACAGGAATATTGCTGCGAAGTGCGGAAAGTGCGTCCAAATGACCGGGCATTGGCGTCGTTGGATGTGTGGATTACGGGTCTCCGAAGGGACCAGTCGAGTGCCCGCAAAACCACGCCGCGGTGTACAATGGTCGAAGAAGGCGGCAGAAGTATTCTAAAAGTTGCCCCGTTGGTCGAGTGGTCGGAAGAAGACGTGTGGAACTATATTCGCGAATTCGATGTTCCATACGACGCCATGTTTGACCCACTGCCAAATGGTGCTCGTTATCCGTCGCTTGGATGCATCATTTGTACAACGCCGATCCTCCCGCATGAACCGCTGCGGGCGGGACGTTGGCGGTGGTTTAACGCGAAGGGCGATGACGCGAAGGAGTGTGGGATTCATGTCCGATAATGCGCTCGGAACCGTGATCCGGCTGGCCCAGGAAGCCGGCGAGATCATTCAGAAAGTAGCCGCCGATGGCTTCGATCCACAACGAAAAGCCGACAACTCACCGGTCACGGCGGCGGATTTGGCGTCGGAAGCGCACATTCGTGCAGGACTTACAAAAACATTTCCCGAAGACGCGTTGTTGTGTGAAGAAAGTGGGTTAGGCGGATTTGTCGGCTCGGACCGGGTTTGGGTGGTGGACCCTCTGGATGGAACCAAAGCATTTGTCAAGCAGGTCCCGGGCTACAGCGTGATGATTGGGTTGCTTGTCCGCGGTGTGCCTACCTTGGGCGTGGTGTTTGATCCTCTTACTGAAACCACATGGTACGCGGACGATACCTCGGGAGCTTTTGTGATTCATGGTATCGGTGCAACGCCTGTGCCTGTTCGTGTTTCGGAGCGGTCGGAAGTCGACCTCATGCGTCTTATTACCACGCCGAGCCTGAAAGAGGAAAAACGGCGTTTTTTGCTACAAACAACCGGGTTGATGCAGGGGCCGGTTATCAACAGCGTGGGGATCAAAGTGGGACTGTTGGTGGAACAAGAGGGGGATCTGTATTTTAGCCATCATGGATTAAGTTACTGGGACACCGTGGCACCGCTGGCCATCGCTCACGCAGCAGGCGCCACATCGTCTCTGCTGGACGGATCTCCGTTAACTTATAACGTGTATGAGCACGACCAGGAGAAACAACACAGCATGCCGGTACTGATATCCAATGGACGACAACATAACGCGGTAAGATTACGTCTTCAGGATGCGATGAAGCACCTTCAACAACAGGTTTCAAATGAGTAAGTTAAGCCGGATCGGTTTGTGTGGGCTGTTTTTGTGGTGGGCAGTCGGATGTGGTGACGACGATAACGGAACCAACGGCGGTGCGATCGATGGGGTCGGCCAGGATGTACTCGTGCAAATGGACGCCGACAATTCGGAAACGCAATCCGCTGGTTCCGATACGGCCAATGGCGGCGGTGATACGGGAATTGGCTTTGGGGATATGACCACCGATACAAACGCAGACGTCGGAAGCGTTGCGGATGCCTCAGCGGACCTTAGCCCCGGAAATCAAGATGTACCTACCGCGACTGATTCCGACGGTTGTGAAAATGACTGCGATGTGGGTGATCTGTTTACCCTGGATGCCGTGGAGGCACAAGACGGTTCGGCTGCGGACATGGCCACAATTCCGGATTTGGTCGATAGCGGTATGGACAGCGATATCGCCAACGAAACAGACACCTCTCAGAGCGGTTTGGGCGATGCGTCCACGGAATTTCCGGACTCTGTAGGAATGACCGTAGCCGAATTGCTGATCGGTCGATGGGAAATGGTCGGAATCAAGGACAGCGGCAACCCGTTTGAGCCCGTTCCGCCTGGGGCTCAGTTTTTTATCTTCACGGAAGATGTTATTAAGTTTCAATGTGAAAACCCGAATGGAGCGCCTTACAATCTTCTACAAAACGACACTGTGATCGAGGTTCAACTTGGTCCGGATTCAAAGGTCATGTGGAAAATTTTGGAACTCGACGCTGAGGACTTCGCGTTTTATGAGGGCGGTGACGAGTTTTTTTTGAAACGGCGGAAGCCGTGCCCGGACAGTCAGTAACCCTGAGAGGGTCAGCGGAAATAGATAGGTGAACCCTGTACGGCTAATTTAGGCTACCTTGGCCAGTCCCGTCGGTGCGGCATATGCTCGATATTGCCTCAGTCAGGTCCCGGCCAATTCAGCGCTAAATTAGCTCGCCCAGGGTCACTTCCGGCTTGAAGCTGACCCTCTGAGGTGGGCGAGCTTTGGTGAGGAATCCGCGGGTTAATCGTCCCAACAGAAACCCAATGACGGCATGTCTGGTGGTGGGTTGGCCGCCGCGAGGCATTGTTGGCCACCGTCACATGGGTGGGTGTCATCACAGGGCTTCCGGCACCGGGAAACACCGCTCTCCGGATGAAATGCGCAGCTCAAGCCCACGGCACAATCGTCAAAAGCGATTCCGCAAGTTCCGCCTTCGCCAATCGCACCCGCAAAAAAGCACCCAAAACGTAGTTTATGGTCGATACCACGCCGTTCTGCGGTACAATTGGTCTCGTTCGGGCAGGCTGTGCCCCATGGGTCACATCGTTTCAAGCACACACCGTTGCCTCTACCGGTCGATCCGGCAGTGACGCAGACTTCGTCGACGCCACAATCTGTGTCCTCGTGGCAATGACTCACACACCATCGCTCCGCTGGGTCCTTTTTGCCCAATCCACCCCAGAAAGTACAAAACATTCCCCCGGCACACGTGTCGTCTCCGACTACATTTTCCGGTCGGACACACAACTCACCTAACCCAACCACTTCGGGGTGCGGCGCCACGCATTGAGGTTTGTACCAAGCGTTTCCAGTGAGAATCAGCGCACATTTTTGACCGCCCGCACAGTCCTGTTTTACCACATCACATGCTGGTGTTTGCGGGGTCACCCCTTTTGGGTTGTCTTTCTGTAAAGCCAAAACGGCTCCATAAACGGTTGCGGCGACCGTTTTTGCCATTTTTGCCTCGTCGATCCATTTCGCGACGTCATCCCCTGCGGCACAATGATAATAAGGGTTCCGGAAGTTCGCGGTGTCGGTTAAATTAATCGCAGGATAATGTGCCTGCCAAAACGGCGCATGGTCCGATCGACGTAAATCACCAAGAAACGGTGACTCGCGTAACGACTCGTTCAGAATAACACTCACGATCCGGTGGTCGTTCTGACCGGCATATTGTTCCATTGCGGAAACCCAGGTTAACGTGTCGTCACCCGCAAGCACGGCGATAAAATCCCCTCGCCAATCGTTGTCTACCATCGCTTGCTCGGCCGCGGGGAACAAAAATCCAAACCCCTGGGGAAACGTTTGGCTGTTCGGCACGTCCGAATAATAACCGATCATTTCCAGAACAAAGGAAACAACAAACCGGCGGCCGGCGTTGACTTGTAGGGCGACCCAGGCAGCCGAGCCCAAGATTCCTCGTTCTTCTTCGTCCCAAAACGCGATCTGCAACGTCCGATCATGGCTACCGGAAGCCAGCACCCGCGCTGCCTCCAAGGCTCCAACAACGCCGGAACCGTTGTCATCAGCACCGCTACATAGCGGTACACTGTCATAATGTGCAGAAATGATAACCGTTTCATCCGGTTCAACCAAACCGGGGAGTGTGGCAACGACGTTTGCACCCGCGCCGTAGTCGTGGGTTTCCACGGTGTAACCAAGCTCCTTGAGTCGCGATTCAAGGAAGGTTCTGACGTCCGTCGATTTTTTCGATTTTGCTGATCGTGCGCCTTCGATCACTGCCAAATCAGACATCATGGGTTGGGTTTCTACACACGCAGCAAAGGCTTCGGGGGAATCTGTGCCGCACGTCACGGGGGTGCCGGCGTCCTTGTCGGTGGCGTCCGTGCCTCCGGAATCCATGTTACCTAAGTCGGTACCTGAAGTGATGTCTGCGACCGTGTCGACGCGACCCATGTCCGTCAAACCGATATCCTGCACCGTGCCATCACTCGGATTCGTCGTGTCACCCGACGTGGTATCGGTTGGTGTTGTTGTGTCTGAACCTCCCTGGGACGTGTCTTTGGCTGTACCGTCGTCGTCGCTGCACGCTCCTACGACAAACAGTCCGCACAACAGCACGATCATCAACCGTAATAAATCTACCATCACATATTCTCCTTAAATCTGTGAAAAAATAGCTGCGCTTCGGGGCCGCAAAGTTTGCGCCGAATTGGTTTTGAAAAATCCGAGTCATATCGGGAATATGGCGCAGGGTTTTTCAGAACCAAGGCGACCAAAATTCGCTCGCACCAGGGTGCGCAGCTATTTTTTCACGGGCTCCTTGTATTATTGTATTGGATATTACTGGATTTTGGTTCTGGTTGGCGTAAAGCCATCCATTCGCGGTAGCGGACAGATCAAATCGGGCCGACTTTGATCGCACGCTGGTTTTTGTTTCCATCCTTATCGGTCACCGTCAGTATGATGAACTGCTTCGCCGATTGTAAAGTTACTAGAATTGGCCCGGGACCTATCGCAAGTGGTTCCCCGGCAATGGAAGAAGTCCACACAAAGGCGGACGACGGAAGCGTCGTTTGTTGGGGATCCGTCGCCGTACCCTTGAGGACTACCATTGAACCAGGAACGAATTTTGAGTAATTTAAGGGTGACTGAATTTCGATTTGCGGCAACTGGGGCTCCAACCCATTGAAGCAATAAGAATAATATTCCAGCCAGGTTTTGAATTCGTAATAGGCCGGGTCGGCGATATCTTCAAGTTTGTCCCCACCTCCATGCTCCACGCCGCCGGCCGCTACCGCGAGCGGTTTTAGCAGCATTAGACTCTGTAGCGGTTTGATTGGATCGACGGCTCCGAGGCCGATCAGGTTGTACATCGACTGTAACGCGGCGGCTTCGGTGGCAACGGGATCCGTATAATCAAATTCTTGTACGAGCCAGGGCGGCCCAGGAAACTCGGGTACCATGCCGGAATGACAATCGTGACATCGTTCACGCCAAAAAAACACATGCTTTTCAAAGGTTTTTACGAGAAAGTCTTCACCGCATCCGCCGATTGGCGTGAGCACCGATGGTGGAATGGGATTCGGCCCGGTTGGTCCAACACACGGAGAGTCGTAGTCAGGACACAAAATTGAATGACATTGTGCGCTATACTCGATCCACTCCAAAAATCCGTCATATTCCGCTTTCAGCACATCGGACGTAATCAACTGACTTTGGGGCTGTGCCATCAGTATTTGGGCGAGCACTTTGCTGTTTTGGGGTTGTATAAAATCAACCATGTCTTTGGACAACAAACATGCCATAGATTGGCAGGGTGTTCCTTTTGTGTACATCGACAAGTCGACGCCGGACAGGTGACACTGGTTGCAACTTTTGGGAGTGTCACCCGATACCAATGGTTCAATCCGTTTGGTGTATACCTTCATTGCCTCGGCATCGCTGCAAACTGGAGGGGCACATTTTCCTTCGGTACAGGCCAAACCCGCGGGGCACGTGCCGCACACTCCGCCGCATCCATCCGATCCACATACCTGTCCAGCACACTGGGGCAGGCAAACGCACTGCCCATTGCTGCATACGTCGTTGACACCGCAGGTGCCGCAACTGCCGGCGCACCCATCCGATCCACACGATTTGCCGGTGCAGTCAGGTGTGCAAACACATTGACCCGCCTTACATTCCGCGGGTTTGGAACAGGTGCCGCAACTGCCTCCACAGCCGTTGTCGCCACATTTGGTCGTCCCACAGGCTGGAACACACACACATTGCCCCATCACGCCACACCATTGCCCCTGGAGACACGTGCCGCATTGACCACCACATCCATCCGAGCCACACGCCTTACCTTGACACTGGGGTACACAGGCACATTGACCACCGGCAGTACACGTTTTTCCTGTGCTGCAACTGCCGCAGACACCGCCACATCCATCCGATCCACATTGTTTACCCGCGCAATTGGGCACACAAACACATTGACCTTTTGAACACACCGATCCCGGTCCACAACTGCCGCAAAATCCACCACAACCGTCGTCACCGCAGGTTTTGTCCAAACACTGCGGCACACAAACACACTGACCACTGTCACAAATCAGTCCCGTTCCACATTGGCCACACTCGGCACCACACCCATCGGGACCACATTGAGTACCTTTACATTGAGGAATACATACACATTGCCCGTTGACACATTGCTGCGGTGACGTGCACCCGCCGCAAAAACCTCCACAGCCGTCGTCGCCACAAATCTTCCCTTCGCAAGACGGCGTACACACTTCGGTACACTGTCCGTCCACACACGACAGGCCTGCGGCACATATGCCGCAACTGCCACCACATCCATCGACGCCGCATTCTTTTGTGGCACAATTGGCCACACAACCACATTGTCCGGCTTCGCACGTTTCCGGAGATGCACAACTCCCGCAGGTTCCGCCGCACCCATCCGGACCACACTCCTTGCCTGAACAGGACGGAATACATATACAAGCACCACCAACGCACGTCTCCGCTGCGTTACACGGTCCACAAAAATTTCCACAACCGTCGTCACCGCATACTTTTCCGTTACAGTCCGGCAAACATAAACAAGATCCAGACTCACATAAGCTTCCCGACGGGCACGTGCCACACAACCCGCCGCATCCGTCATCACCGCACGCGGAGCCGCTACAGTCGGGGATACATGCACAATGACCAACTAGGTTACACTGTTCGCCCGTGGCGCATTTTCCGCACTCGCCTCCACAACCATCTGGCCCGCATTCTTTCCCCTCGCAATCGGGTACGCATGTACAAACCCCGGCTACACAAAAAAGCGGTTCGGCACAGGTTCCACATTGACCACCGCACCCGTCGGAACCGCAACCCTTGCCTTCGCATTGAGGTAAACACACACACATCCCCTCGTCACACGCCGCACCGGGATCACATTCACCGCAAACACCGCCACACCCGTCGTCACCGCACTGCATTCCATTGCATTGGGGTTCGCAAACACACTGCCCGTTCATACACACAAAGGATTCGCGGCATTGCCCACATAAACCACCACATCCATCTTCACCGCACGCTTTACCAATACATGCGGGGGCACACACACACGTTCCCTGCAAACATCGTTGGCCGATATTGCAGTCGCCGCACGAACCACCACACCCGTCGGGGCCGCATTCAAACAGGGAGCATGTAGGAACGCAGGGTTGCCAATCGTCGGTGTCGGGTCCGATGTCGTCTGCGGCATCCAACGGTTGGTCAATGTGGTCTGGGTCTACGGCATCGGGCGGACTGACGTCCTCCGGCGGTATCCCGGCTATGTCGAACAGGCGGCTTGTGTCCAACCCGGCTGTCAAATCGGTAACCGTTGCCACATCGAGTTCCACCAACAGGTCCGGCGACTCCATGTCCACAGGAACGATTACAATGGTAGTCATATCCGGCTTCGCCGAGGATTCAGTTGAGTCCGCCTCACCGTCGCTATAACATCCCGATACCGACACACTGGCCACGAGGCACGACAGGGCAGCGGCAGAAAACAAGGCGGAAACAAAGCCGTCCGGAATGATCGGGTGGAAACCAAGGCGGTTTGTGTGTATTTTCATTCACTTCAATCCTGTCGGCATACAGACGCGTCAAACGAGGCGTGTTGTTGCAAGACGTTGTCCACAGCTTCTTACACAACGAACAACCGATTGTGTACATATAAGGCCTAAATAGTCCGGATTGTAGGATTTTTTTATGATTGCCACAACAAAGCGGTGTTACAAACCCGCCGTCTTCAATCTTATCTTACTCGGAACGATGTGTGTGTGTAGTATTTTCGGGTTATTGGCTTGTTCTGATGATTCGGTCTGCTCGGACTGTGGCAAAGACGGGGCAAACTTCGACGGATCGGATGTTGCCGAATCGAATGATACGCACACAGTGTTCGACGTGGTCGACACTTCCGTCAGCCTTGACAGTGTGCCGCTCGACGTGGTGACACCTGTGGACGTCGGTGTTCACGATATGTCGGAACCGTTCGATATACCGAAACCAAGCGACGCTGTTGAGCAACACGAAACAACGATGGAGCTGGACACAGCGGAAACCGACACGGCAAAGGTCAACCTGGTAGACATCCCCTTGGTGGACCCCTTCCTATGGGTCACAGTCGACACCGCAGAGGACCCTTGGTTTACCGACCAAATCACACCAGGAGCCATCTGTGACGAAGAAAGTTACGGCGGAGAAATTACGCCTTTTGGTCCCTGGCTGGATGTAGATACGAGCTTCTGTAGTTATATAACGCTGACGCAGCCTCTGCTGGTGCCGATTCCAAAGGGTGCCCAGGTGACTGCCCGCGTCAAACACGACGGTATTGATTTGGGCGATGGAGAATATCAGGTAACATTGGTGGTTGGGCCGGAAATGGAAGTCATCGCCCATTGGACGCAGGCCGTGCCGTCGGAACCAGCGGTATTGTTACAATTGTGGCCTGCGACACGTGACTTCGCGGCAGGGGAGCCCATGACGTACCACATTCAGAACCATGGCGCGAACCGATGGTCTCTGACTGATTGTTATGTGAGTGTTCCGGAACGTTAAAAGGTGGGAAACATTATTACAATGCGCGGCTTTTTATCAAAATCTTGATAACGGCTATCACATACAACACCACGCCGAGAATTCCCAGCGGGGCGCCGACACCAAGACCCATCAACACGGGGATTGGGCGAACGTCGAGCGCTCCCCACAAACCCAACACAACGGCAATAATGTGCAAAATCGCCGCAATTTGTATCATTCCGCGCCCAGTTGTGTCTTGCGAAACGGCGTGACTACTTTCATTCATGGACTGATTCCTCCATCGTCTCGTGGGAACCTACTACTCGGTCGCTTTGTCCGGCTGCTCACCGGTACCTTCATTCGGTTGTGGATTGTTTGCTTCAGGGTTGTCGGAGGGAGTTGGTGTTTCCCCGGCAACATCGGCAGGGTTGGCCTCTTCCGCGGCTTTGTCTTCATCGGCAGCCGGCTCATCAGCGGCAGGCTCCGCGGCTTCTTCAGCCGGTTCGTCGGCAGCTTCTTCGTTTGCTTCCTCGTCCGCTTCTTCCTCTTCTTCTTCGGGTACCTGCGGCCCGTCCCGGAATTCGTCGACTTCGTGGATAACGTCGTGACAACCACTCTGCAAACACGATGTTTTGCCGCTTTTTAGGTCGGCAATGGTAACGTCATCGGTGCGGTGCGCTTTTTTCTTCTCGAATTTTTTTGATCCGTCGTGGCACTGCAAACACTCGCGGTTTTGGTAAGGCGAATAGAGTTCAATCTTCTCCGGAACTTCGCCCATATAAGCGACCCAAAGATGTTTCATTCCGTTCATCTTACCTTTAACCGTACCATACCACGTATAGTCGGTGTGGCAGGTATAACAAGCTTTGTCCTTTGGTACGTAGTTATTTTGGTAATGTACCGCAGGGATATATTCGGAGTCCTCAGCAGAAAGGCTGTGACCGTATGCCTCCATGCTGTGGCAAGAAATGCAAAAGTCAGTCTTTTTGCTCTTTTCAAAGGTCATACCAGAGATCGCCGAAAGTGTCAGAACGGGCAACACAAGGCAACCGAACAGCGCCAGCACACGAAGCATCCGTGCCTGGGTTTTTCGTGCGAGTGCAAGCACGGCAATTGCTATCACGATGGTGACGACACCCATCGTGACAACCAACATTGACCCAAATGACTCCATAAGAACACTCCAAAACGGGCGAACAGCCAGAGGGTTGACCCACGGCCGTGTGCGCCCGTCTTCATTTACCAGCTATCGGTAATTACTTAGCGGCAGGGAATTTTAGTGATGTGATCCATTCGGCAAGTGCTTTCAGATCTTCATCCGAGCCTTTGAATTTTTTCTTGTGGTTTTTGCCGTTCAATTTCCCTTTTTTTGTCAAGTAATCGGAAATGACTTGAGCATCATGTCCTTTGGTTCCCACATCGGACAGGTCCGGCGGCGGGGTGCCTTCGTCCTCTTCTTCTTCGTCATCACTCGCGGATCGTTTCAGGTCCAACGCGTTAACCGAGTGGCAAGAACCACATCGTGCTTTGGTAAACACCGCTTTTCCGGCATGTTTGAGCAACGCGGCTTTATCTGGGCCATCTGCACGCACATCGGATACGCTGCCTACTGAAACCAGAGCAAAAATCACTGCAAAAAGAAGAGCCACCCAGTGACTGCTTGTCATCCATCGTTTCATCGGAACTTCCTCCTCATCAAAAACCGTTTGGCGTGGCACAGCTAATCTTGACTCCATGTCCTTTTATCTAACCACACCATCGTTGTCGGCGCTTTGTCTTTCAGAGCAGCCAACTCACGTCCCTATTGACGTTGCGGCTGCTGACGGATTCACAGATCTATTCATGGACCGTGATATTTTTCTACGTCACCTAACTTACCAGGTCCGTGGCAGGTTCCGCAGTCATCCAACTCTGTTCCATGAAGTTTGTCGGACTCGTAAAAAGAACTGACCTTGGCATGTGCCATCGCCGCGTTGCTGTCGTGGCAACCGGTACAGGCGGCTCCTGCCGGAGAAATATTGACATCGTCCAAGGGGCTCTTTGGATCGGCCCCTGTGCGTACCGTTACTGCCAGCGCATCGTCGTCCACCGGTAATCCGTAGGTCCCAGGTAGGTGACAGGTTTCACAGTTGGCGATATTTCCGGGGAATTTCACTTTTTTGTAATCGTGGGGCACGTTTCCGAACCCGTACAGCACGTAGCTGTCCGCAGAAAGCCCCGCACCACGGTGAATCGCGTGGATCATCGGGCCAAACGCAATGCTGCGTTCAGCTAGTCCGTCAACGGCATCGGCGGCGTTGGCCGGCCGTCGTGCTTTGTCTGTGGCATTGGGGTTGTGGCACCCCACACACATATCAATGTTATTGACACGGTTGCCCCCATGGAAACTGAGTCGTTCGTGGCATGCATTACAGCGGTCGATGTGTACGATTTGTCTACGCTCAGCATAACCGTCGACTCCTTTGACTTCGCTGTCACCGGCCATGCTCAGGTTTTCAGTGTCGGACACTGGGAAGGTTAACGCGCCGTCCATGGCAACCGCCACCAATGTTGCGCCATCGGGAATAGTCCCCAAATCACCTGGTTTTGTTTTTGCGCTTCCATCAACGCCGGTCAACAAAGTCGCCAGCAAATCTGCGATCCTCACCCGCACCGGCTGCCCATAATTCTGGCCGCCGCTGATGTGGTTGTAGTCGGTGGGTAAAGAAACGTTGGCTTCCGGTTCGCTGTAAAAGAGTCGCAGGCTAGGTCCACCGGTTCCAAACGACAATCCTTTCGGCAATGCGTTCAGATCCACCGGTGACCCATCCACGGTGATCGTAAACTGGGCGACTGGCTTGTTGCCTTCTTCCACTGTTACATCATCCAACGAATATTGAATCCACGGATGGTCTCCTTTGATCGATGGATTGTTGGGAGTCGGAAACTCGGTTACGTGGTATTTTTCCACCTTGTCGGGTGTATGGCACCCATTACACGCCAAATCGTTCGGGATCGCCCCACCGGTGTGCGGTTTCATGCCTTCAGGTACGGATTTTTCGAAGCTGATGTTGTCATGACAGGACCCACAAGCATTTGTTTTTGCAGCATCTTTCCAGTTCCCTCCCTGTGGAGTCTCAACATCATCGGCAGAATGGCATTTACGACAATTGCGGTTGTCTTGCGGGAAAACGGCTTCGGAAAAATCAAACTTGTTGTTGTTGAATCCCCAAACAACGAACGGTTGTCCAGCTTGGACGCTTGGTAAGTTAGCACCCATGTGCACTTTGTGAATCAGAGTCGACATGTCCATGGAAATGCCGCTGTTGGCATCTGTCGTTCCTTTGTTGTGACACAATACGCAATAGTCCACTTTGTTTCGTGGACCTCCATGGGCTTCGACGCGGCTGTGACATTCGTTACACGACCCGTCAAACACAACGTCATGGGTAGGGATGCCTTCTTGAGCGCCCGTCGACGGTTGCCAGGTATACGTTGGGTTGGAAATACGCAGCGAAGTCAGCGCTCCACGAAACTCAATGCCAACTCGGTGGGTCGCTTCCGGAACATAACTTACCGCCAAGGGTTCGAGTACCTCGGTAAGTTTCACAGCAAATACATAGGTATACGTGCCGTCTTCGTGGTTGGTTAGTTGTCCGTTTTGTTCGGTCGTGGCTTGAATCTGGGGTTGGGTGCCCGGCCACACGCCGGCCGGCGGTGTTTCCACTTGGTTGATATAACTTTGCCAATTGGCAAGGATTTTCTTTGCGGGACTTTCCACCAATTGGGCGATTGCGAACCGGGCCATTCCCGGCTCCAGATCAACAAATGGTTCTCCATCTACGGTAAACAATGAGAAATCGACTATGGGGACGCCATCTTCAATCACAACGTTCTGAATTTCGGCGACCATCGGCTCTTCATA